>NZ_JBJGYX010000023.1:0-70345 GCF_054050195.1 Geodermatophilus sp. SYSU D00710 | reverse complement strand
ATCAGCGCCGGGCCCGCCCCAACTAAAATGAGAAACACAAGGCGATGGCGCCCCCTGTCGGGAGGGGGGCGGCCGGACCCCCGGGGGGTCGGGCCGGACCCCCGGCCCGCGTCCGCGCGCCGGGTGACCGCTGCCCCCGGGTCCGCCGCCGTGACGGCGCCCTGGGAGGTCATGGTCGGATCACTGCTCCTGGTCGGCGGCCTGCTGGGTCTGGTCCACGATGTCCTGCGGCGTCGCCTCGCCGGCGAACATCAGGGCGATCGCGTCGTTCATCGCACCGCCGACGGAGGCCCCGAAGGCGGTGTCGAAGTAGAGCTGCACGTACGGCGCCGCGTCGCGGACCTCGAGCAGCTGGGCGAGGGCCGGGTCGGAGACGGCGCCCGCGGCGGCGGGGTTCGTCGGCAGACCCATGTCGTTCTCGGCGAAGCCGGTCTGCACCTCGTCGGAGAGCAGGTACTTCACGAGGTCGACCGCCGCGTCCGGAGCCTCCTGCGAGACCGCCCACGCGTCGCCGCCGCCGAGCTGCCCCTGCGGGTCACCCTCGCCGCCCTCGACCGTCGGGAACGGGAACCAGCCGGTCTTGTCGCCCAGGCCCTGGCCGTCCTCGGTGAGGCCCTGCATGACGCCGGGCTCCCAGTGGCCGGTCAGCTCCATCGCGACCTGCCCGGTCGCGAGCAGGCCGGAGGCCGAGGTGGCGCCCTCCTGCGCCGGCGTCGTCAGGAAGCCGGGGTTGAAGGGCTCGGTGCCGATCAGCGCCTCGACCTCCTCGCCCGCCTGCACGAAGCACGGGTCGGAGAAGTCCAGGCTGGTCACCGCATCGGTCAGCACGTCCTCGGAGCAGGCGCGCACCGCCGTGTAGTACCAGTAGTGGGCGGCCGGCCACTTGTCGCCCGCGCCGAGCGAGATCGGCGTGATGCCGGCGCCCTTCAGGGCCTCGATGGTGGAGGCCAGCTCCTCCATCGTGGTCGGCGGCGCCGTGATGCCCGCCTGCTGGAAGAGCTCGGTGTTGTACCAGAAGCCCACGACGCCGACGGAGAACGGCAGCGCGTAGGTCTGGTCCTCGACCTGCCAGCCCGACACCTGGCCGCCGATCTTCTCGATCTCCTCGGCCGCGTCCTCGGACAGGTCGCGGACCATGCCGGCCTCCACGTGGTCGGCGAGCTCGCCGCCGCCGCGCTCCATGTAGACGTCCGGCACGTCGCCGCTCTGGAACGCCGCCTCGAGCTTGTCGACCATGTCCTCGTGGGCCATGGCGACGACCTCGACCTCGACGCCGGGGTTGGCCTCCTCGAAGTCGGCGGCGACCTGCTCGTAGTAGCCCTTGCCGGGCTCGTTGTTCGAGTTGTGCCACCAGGTGATCGTGTTGTCGTCGCCCCCGGAGGCGCTGCTGTCGCCACCGCCGCAGGCAGTGGCCGTCAGCAGCACCGCGCTGCTGCACAGCACCGAGAGGGCTGCTCGTCCCGAACGCCGCATGTCTGACTCCTTCGTCCTTCGCACGCCGCGGTGGCGTGGAACACACCAACGAAGGTCGCAGCCGGGACTTGCGCTGTCAATCGTTGTCGATAACGATTTCCTCGTGACCTGTTCCACATCTCCGGACGCCGTCCGCCGCATCGAGGGCACCGTCATCGTGCGCTCCGCCGACGGCTCGCCCTGCCCCGACACGGACGTGCTGGTCGAGCAGGCCCGGCACGACGTCGCCTTCGGCAACATCGGCTTCGACTTCGTCGGGCTGGCCAACGCCGAGCACGGCGAGGGGCGCGAGAACGTCTTCGGCGGAGCCGACCCGGAGGCGGCCGAGCGGCTCGAGGACCTCTGGCTCGACGTGTTCAACACCGCGACCCTGCCGTTCTACTGGGCCGGCTTCGAGCCGGTCGAGGGGCAGCCCGACACCCGGCGCCTGCAGGCGGCGGCCGAGTGGTTCCGCGACCGGGGCGTGTCCGTCAAGGGCCACCCGCTGGTCTGGCACACGCTCGCCCCGGACTGGCTGGTGGAGTACTCCGACGACGAGGTCGAGGAGATCGTGCGGGCGCGGGTCCGGCGCGAGGTCACGTCCTTCGCGGGCCTGGTGGACACGTGGGACGCGATCAACGAGGTCGTGATCATGCCGGTGTTCGCGAACGAGGACCGGCAGAACGCGATCACCCGGCTGAGCCGCCGCATCGGCCGCATCCCGACCATCCGCCTGGCCTTCGAGGAGGCCCGCCGGGCGAACCCGGCGACGACCCTCGTGCTCAACGACTTCAACCTCTCGACGGCGTACGAGTGCCTGGTCGAGGGGGTGCTCGAGGCCGGCGTGCAGGTCGACGCGATCGGGCTGCAGAGCCACATGCACCAGGGCTACTGGGGCGAGGAGCGGACACAGGAGGTCCTGGAGCGGTTCGCCCGCTACGGCCTCCCGCTGCACTGGACCGAGACGACGCTGGTGTCCGGCGACCTGATGCCCCCGGAGATCGTCGACCTCAACGACCACCAGGTCGACGAGTGGCCCTCGACCCCCGAGGGCGAGCAGCGGCAGGCCGACGAGATCGTCCGCCACTACCGGACGCTGCTGTCCCACCCCGCGGTCGAGGCCGTGACCTACTGGGGGATCACCGACCGGGGGGCCTGGCTCGGCGCCCCCGCGGGACTGGTGCGCGCCGACGGCACCCCCAAGCCGGCCTACGACGCCCTGCGGGGCCTGGTCAAGGACGAGTGGTGGCTCGCGCCGACCCGGCTGCGGACCGACGCCGAGGGCCGGGTCGCGGTGCAGGGGTGGGCCGGCGACTACACGGTGTCGGTGGGCGACCGCTCCGCGTCGTGGCGGCTGCGGCCGGACGCGCCGCTGTCGGAGGTCACCCTGGCCTGACCGCCGCACCACCCGGCCGCACCAGCAACGAACGAGACAGGACGGACTCCCCAGCAGCATGGGCACCAACGACGACACCGGCAGGAACACCCAGCAGGCGCCCTGGCGCGACACCGACCTCCCCGCCCGGGACAGGGTGGCGGACCTGATCCGGCGCATGACGCTGGAGGAGAAGGTCGCCCAGCTCTACGGCGTCTGGGTGGGCATCGACGCCACCGCGGGCGAGGTCGCGCCGCACCAGCACGAGATGGCCGCCGCGCCGGTGGACTGGGAGGAGCTGATCCGCAGCGGGCTCGGGCAGCTGACCCGCCCGTTCGGCACCGCGCCGGTCGACCCGCTGGTGGGGGCCAAGGGCCTCGCGGAGAGCCAGCGCGCGATCACGGCCGCCGGGCGCCACGGGATCCCCGCCCTGGTGCACGAGGAGTGCCTCACCGGGCTCGCGGCGTGGACCGCGACCGCCTTCCCCTCGCCGCTGTGCTGGGGCGCCAGCTTCGACCCGGACCTCGTCGAGCGCATGGGCGCGCTGATCGGGCAGGGCATGCGCCGGCTCGGCGTCCACCAGGGGCTCGCCCCGGTGCTCGACGTCGCCCGCGACCTGCGCTGGGGCCGGGTCGAGGAGACCATCGGCGAGGACCCGCACCTGGTCGGCACCATCGGCAGCGCCTACGTCCGCGGCCTGCAGTCCAGCGGCATCGTGGCCACCCTCAAGCACTTCGTCGGCTACTCCGCCTCGCGGGCGGGGCGCAACCTCGCGCCCGTCTCCGCCGGGCCCCGGGAGATCGCCGACGTGCTCCTCCCGCCGTTCGAGATGGCGCTGCGGGCCGGTGCCCGCTCGGTGATGAACTCCTACACCGACGTCGACGGCGTGCCCGCGGCGGCGGACCCGGCGCTGCTCACGACCCTGCTGCGGGAGATCTACGGGTTCACCGGCACCGTGGTCGCCGACTACTTCTCCATCGCCTTCCTGCAGACCCTGCACGGCGTCGCCGGGTCGCCGGCGGAGGCGGCCGCGAGCGCCCTCGAGGCCGGCATCGACGTGGAGCTGCCGACCGTGGCCTGCTACGGCCGGCCGCTGGTCGAGGCGGTGCGCGGCGGGACCGTCGACGAGGACCTGGTGGACCGGGCGCTGCGCCGGGTGCTGCTGCAGAAGTGCGAGCTGGGCCTGCTCGACCCCGACTGGTCGCCGGACTCGCCGGCCGTCGTCGACGGCGCGGTCGACCTCGACTCCGCGGAGTCCCGGGCCGTCGCCGGGGAGATCGCCCGCCGCTCGGTGGTGCTGCTCGCCAACGACGGGACGCTGCCGCTGCGGCCGGGGCTGCGCCTGGCGGTGGTGGGTCCCCGCGCCGACACCGCGCAGGCGATGCTGGGCTGCTACTCCTTCCCGATGCACGTCGGCGTGCACCACCCCGACGTGCCCGTGGGCGTCGACATCCCGACGCTCGCCGACGCGCTGCGGGCGGCTCCGGAGGCGTTCGACGTCGTGGTCGCCGAGGGCTGCCCGGTGCTGGGCGGCGACGACGAGGGCATCGCGGCCGCCGCGCGCGCCGCGGCCGACGCCGACGTCTGCGTCGCCGTCCTCGGTGACCAGGCCGGCCTGTTCGGCAACGGCACCTCGGGGGAGGGCTGCGACGCGGTCGACCTGCGGCTGCCCGGCCGCCAGGAGGAGCTGCTCGAGGCCCTGCTCGCGACCGGGAAGCCGGTCGTGCTGGTCCTGCTCGTCGGGCGCCCCTACGAGCTGTCGCGCCAGGTCGACCGGCTCGCCGCCGTGGTCTGCGGGTTCTTCCCCGGCGAGGAGGGCGGCCCGGCGGTGGCCGACGTCCTCAGCGGGCGGGTGTCCCCGTCGGGCCGGCTGCCGGTGAGCTTCCCGCGCGCGGGGAGCAGCCAGCCGGCGACCTACCTCGCCGCACCCCTGGGCCGGCGCACCGACGTGAGCACGGTGGACCCGACCCCGCTGTTCCCCTTCGGGCACGGGCTGGGCTACGGCGCCGCCACCTGGGCCGGCGTCCGCGCGGTCGGCGGGCCGGAGTGGGACACCGACGGCACCGCGGAGGTGGAGGTCGAGCTCCGCAACGACACCGACCGCGAGGTCACCGAGGTGGTGCAGGTCTACCTGCACGACCCCGTGGCCGAGGTGGTCCGCCCGGTGCAGGCCCTCCTCGCCGCCCGGCGGGTCGACCTCCCGGCGGGGGCCGCCGCGACCGTCCGGTTCACCCTGCACGCCGACCTGACCTCCTTCACCGGGCGCGACGGCGCGAGGGTCGTCGAGCCGGGCCAGGTGGAGCTGCGGGTGGGCGCCTCCAGCGCCGACGTGCGGGAGGTGCTGCCGTTCAGCCTCACCGGCGGCCGCCGCACCGTCGGCTCCGACCGCCGGCTGCACCCCGAGAGCGTCGTCCGGCGGAGCGGGGCCTGATGCCGCAGACCGACCTCCCGCTGGAGGAGCTCCGGCGCTACCGCCCGGAGCTCCCGGCCCCGGACGACCTCTGGGACTTCTGGGCGGCGACCCTGGCCGAGGCGGCCGAACGGCCGCTGGACGTGTCCTGCACGCCGGTCGACGGCGGGCTGCTGACCGTCGAGACCCAGGACGTGTCCTTCGCCGGCTCCGGCGGGTCGGAGGTCCGCGCCTGGCTGCACCTGCCCGCCCGTGCGCTGCGCGGGGACGGCCCGCTGCCCGGGGTCGTCCAGTTCCAGGGCTACAACGGCGGGCGGGGACTGCCCCACGAGCACGTCCTCTGGGCGTCGGCGGGGTACGCGCAGCTCGTCGTCGACACCCGCGGCCAGGGGAGTGGCTGGGCCGTGGGGAGCACCGGCGACCCGGTCGGCTCCGCCGCCGCGCAGCCCGGGTTCACGACCCGCGGCGTGCTCGCACCGGAGGACTACTACTACCGGCGCGTCTACACCGACGCGACGAGGGCGCTCGAGGTGCTCCGGAGCCACCCGGAGGTCGACGGCGAGCGGGTCGCGGTGACCGGCATCAGCCAGGGCGGCGGGATCGCCCTGGCCGTCGCCGCGCTCGCCGACGGGGTGCGGGCGGTCATGCCCGACGTGCCGTTCCTCTGCGACTTCCCCCGGGCGGCGCGCATCGCCGCCGGCGACCCGTACGCCGAGATCTCCCGGTACCTCGGGGCCCACCGCGACCACGTGGACCGCGTCTTCCGGACGCTGTCGTACTTCGACGGCGCGGTCCTCGGCCGCAGGGCGTCCGCGCCGGCCCTGTTCTCCGTCGCGCTCATGGACGAGATCTGCCCGCCGTCGACGGTCTTCGCGGCGTACGCCGCCTACGGCGGGCCCAAGGAGATCGAGGTCTACCCGTTCAACGACCACGAGGGCGGGCAGGCCTTCCAGCAGCGGGCGCAGCTGGCCTGGCTGGGCGGAGCGCTCGGGCTGCGGGGGGTCTGATGCTGCGCGCACGCCTCGCCGTCGACCCGGCGCGACCGGTGGGCCCGGTGTCCCGCCGGCTGTTCGGCGCGTTCGTCGAGCACATGGGGCGCGGCGTGTACGGCGGCATCTACGAGCCGGGGCACCCGCAGGCCGACGAGGACGGCTTCCGCCGGGACGTGATCGACCTCGTCAAGGAGATGGGGGTGACCACGGTCCGGTACCCCGGCGGGAACTTCGTCTCCGGCTTCCGGTGGGAGGACAGCGTCGGGCCGCGGGACCAGCGCCCCGTCCGGCTCAACCTCGCCTGGCACAGCACGGAGACCAACGAGGTCGGGCTGCACGAGTTCGCCGCGTGGCTGGAGCGGGTCGGCGCCGAGCTCATGCTGGCCGTCAACCTCGGCACCCGCGGCACGCTCGAGGCGCTGGACCTGCTCGAGTACGCGAACGTGCCGGCCGGCACCACGCTCGCCGACCGGCGGGTCCGCAACGGCCGCCCGCAGCCGTTCGACGTCCGGATGTGGTGCCTCGGCAACGAGATGGACGGCCCGTGGCAGCTCGGCCAGCTGTCGGCGGAGGACTACGGCAAGCTCGCCGCCCGGACCGCGAAGGCCATGCGCCAGCTCGACCCGGGCCTCGAGCTGGTGGCCTGCGGCTCGTCCGGCGCCGGCATGCCGACCTTCGGCGAGTGGGAGCGCACCGTCCTCACCCACGCCTACGACGACGTGGACTACATCTCCTGCCACGCGTACTACGAGGAGAAGGACGGCGACCTCGGCTCCTTCCTCGCCTCCGCGACGGACATGGACCGGTTCATCGAGACGGTCGTCGCCACCGCCGACCACGTGAAGGCGGTGCGCAAGAGCCCCAGGACGATCGACATCTCGTTCGACGAGTGGAACGTCTGGTACCTGTCGAAGGTCCCGGCCGGCCTCGCCGAGCGCATCGACGACTGGCCTCTCGCACCACCCATCAGCGAGGAGCCCTACACCGTGGCCGACGGCGTCGTCGTCGGGAGCCTCCTGATGTCGCTGCTCCGGCACGCCGACCGGGTCACGAGCGCCTCGCTCGCCCAGCTCGTCAACGTGATCGCCCCGATCGCGGCCGAGCCGCACGGACCGGCGTGGCGCAAGGCGACCTTCTTCCCGTTCGCGACGACCGCCCGCCTGGCGCGCGGCGTCTCCCTCCGGGTGGACGTCGACTGCCCCGGCTCCGCCACCGCCGAGTACGGCGAGGTGCCGGTCGTCGACGCCGCCGCCACGACCGACGACGGCCGGGCCGCGCTCTTCCTCGTGAACCGCTCGCAGACGGAGGAGGCGGAGGTCACCGTCGACCTCGCCCCGCTGGGGGTGAGCGCCGTCGAGGAGGCGCTGACCCTCTCCGACCCGGACCCGTACGCGGCGAACACGAGCGACCACCAGGACCGGGTCCGGCTGCGGCCCAACGACCGGGCAGCCGTGACCGGGGGCAGCCTCCGGGTCGTCCTGCCGCCGGTCTCCTGGACGGCGCTCTCCCTCTCCTGACCGCGACCCCCGACGCCCCCGACCACCGACCAGCACGACCGGCACCGTCGCCGTACCCCCGAGGAGCACCCCATGGCCACCGTCACCTACGACTCCGCGACCCGCCGCTACGCCGGCGCGGAGCGCCCCGCCGTCGACGCGCTCGACCTGGAGGTCGCCGACGGCGAGTTCCTCGTGCTGGTCGGCCCGTCGGGCTGCGGCAAGTCCACGTCGCTCCGGATGCTGGCCGGTCTCGAGGACGTCGACGGCGGCCGCATCCTCATCGGCGACCGGGACGTCACCGACCTGCCGCCCAAGGACCGCGACATCGCGATGGTCTTCCAGAACTACGCGCTGTACCCGCACATGACCGTCGCCGACAACATGGCCTTCGGGCTGAAGATGGCCGGGGTCGGCAAGGCGGAGTCGGCCTCGCGGGTGCGCGAGGCGGCCCGGCTGCTGGACCTCGAGCAGTACCTCGACCGCAGGCCGAAGGCCCTCTCGGGCGGTCAGCGGCAGCGGGTCGCGATGGGCCGGGCGATCGTCCGCCGGCCGCAGGCCTTCCTCATGGACGAGCCCCTGTCCAACCTCGACGCCAAGCTGCGGGTGCAGACCCGCACCCAGATCGCGTCGCTGCAGCGCCGGCTGGGCACCACCACGGTGTACGTCACCCACGACCAGACCGAGGCGATGACCATGGGCGACCGGGTCGCGGTGCTCCGCGACGGACTGCTGGTGCAGGTCGGCACGCCGCGCGAGCTCTACGACCGGCCGCGCAACGCGTTCGTCGCGGGCTTCATCGGCTCGCCCGCGATGAACCTCCTCGAGCTGCCGGTCACCGACGGCGGGGTGCGGCTGGGCGCGGACGTGCACCCGGTGGCCCGCGAGGTCCTGGCCGCGGCCGGCGCGGACCGCGTCGTGCTCGGCGTGCGGCCCGAGGACCTCGAGGTGGGCGGGTCGGGCCTGCCCGTGGAGGTCGACGTCGTCGAGGAGCTCGGCGCCGACGCCTTCGTCTACGGGCACGCCGACACCGGGGCGGAGCGGCACCCCGTGACGGTGCGGGTCGACGGCCGCCGTCCCCCGGCCAAGGGCGACGTCCTGCAGGTCGCCCCGCGGCCCGGGCACGTGCACCTGTTCTCCGCCGTCGACGGCGAGCGTCTCGGGTGAGCGTCCTCCCGACCGGCGAGCAGCACGTCCTGCGCAGCGGGGACGCCGAGGCCGTCGTCGTCGAGGTGGGCGGCGGCCTGCGCACCTACACCGCCGGCGGCCGCGACGTCGTCGACGGGTACGGCGCGGGGGAGATGGCCCTCGACGTGCGCGGCAACGTGCTGGCGCCCTGGCCCAACCGGCTGCGCGACGGCGTCTGGCACTGGGACGGGCAGGAGCTGCGCACCCCGGTGACCGAGCCGGAGCGGGGGACGGCGATCCACGGCCTGGTCCGCTTCGTGGCCTGGCGGCTGCTGGCCCGCACCGACGACTCGGTGGTGCTCGAGCACCTGCTGCACCCGCAGACGGGCTACCCGTTCGCGCTGCGGCTGCGGGTCGGGTACGAGCTGTCGGCCGAGGGGCTGCGGGTCACGACGACGGCGACCAACGAGGGGGAGACCGACCTGCCCTACGGCGAGGGCCACCACCCCTACCTCGCCGCGCCGGCCGGGCTGCGGGTCGACGACTGCACCCTGGTGCTCCCCGCCGCGACCCGGCTGACCACCGACGACCGGCTGCTGCCCACCGGCACCGAGCCGGTGGAGGGCACGCCGTTCGACCTGCGCGCGGGGCGCCGGATCGGGGGCCTGCGGGTCGACGACTGCTTCACCGACCTCGCGCGCGACGCCGACGGGACCACCGAGGTGCGGTTCACCGGCCCCGACGGCCGCGGCGCCGCGCTGTGGGCCGACGCGTCCTACACGCACCTGCAGGTGTTCACCGGAGACGCCGTCGAGCCGCCGTCGCGGCGCCGTCGCGGCCTGGCCGTCGAGCCGATGACCTGCCCGCCCGACGCGCTCCGCAGCGGCGTGGGCGTGCGCCGGCTGGCGCCGGGGGAGTCGACCACCGGCACCTGGGGGATCCGCCCGCTCTGATCCCCGTCGCGGCCTTTGTAGCGACAAAGGCACCCAGGGGGTCAGGTCGTCAGGGCGAGACAGATCCAGCACAGGGGGTCGCCGGCCTCGGCGCGGTCGTCGGGCCAGGACCACTCGGCCGGGTCGAGGAGGACGACCGGCGCCAGGCACACCGACCGGCCCATGACGAGGCCGTCCCCGCTCACCGCGTGCAGGCGGCCCAGGGGCACGCGCAGCGACCCGCCGGTGCGGTAGAAGGGCCGCACCGCGTCCGCCCCCACCGTCCAGCGCCCCCCGGGCCCGGTGTCCGGGCACCCGGCCCCCTCGGGGACCTGCCGGCCGCCGGTCACCGCAACACCTCGAGGTCGCCGGGCAGCCGCCGGGCGAGCTCGGCGAGGAACGCGGCGGCGTCGTCGGTGACGGTCGCCGACCCCAGTCGCACGACGACCGGCCGGTGGCCCAGCCGCCGGAGCGCGGTGACGGTCCGGCCCAGCGCCTCGGCGCCCAGCCGGTCGAGGTGGCCGCGGAGGGAGACCGCCCCCGCGCTCGGGTCGGTGCGCGCGGTGAGCAGCGGGGGCCGTGGGCGGGACGTCCCGCCGGTGGGCCGCGCGGCGGGGAGTGGTGCCGCCCGGGCCGCTCGCCGGCACCCGACGGCTCGGTGGTGGGCCTCGTCTCGACTCACGCTACTACCGTGACGATCCCGTCCGTTTCTCCCCAGGGCCCTAGGTCCCCGAGGGGCGATCCACGCCGGTTATCCGTTATCCCCAACTGGACCGTACGCTCACCGACCGACGGTGCCCTCGGCGCCGATGAAGGCACCTGGGAGGACGGATCCGGGCGGGTGGCGGGCGGAACCTAGACTCGACCGGGCACCCAGGATCGGGGAGCCCGATCGACCGAGGAGGGTGCACGTGGCCGTACGGGCCATCCGGGGCGCGACACAGGTGGACGCCGACGACCGCGACCAGGTGCTCGAGGCCACCCGCGAGCTGGTGAGCGCCGTGGTGGAGCGCAACGCGCTGCGCTCCGACGACATCATCAGCATCCTGTTCACCGCGACACCGGACCTGGTCTCGGAGTTCCCCGCGCTCGCCGCACGGGAACTGGGCATGGGCGACGTGCCGCTCATCTGCGCCACCGAGATGGCGGTGCCGCACGCGCTGCCGCGGGTGCTGAGGCTGATGGCGCACGTGGAGACCGACCGGCCGCGGGCGGAGATCCAGCACGTGTACCTGCGCGGCGCGGTGGCGCTGCGGCGGGACATCGCCCAGTGAGCGAGGAGACGGGGAGCATGGAGACGACCAGCGGGTTCCGGGGCCAGGTGACCCTCGACGGCCCGTCGGGGACGGGCAAGTCCAGCGTCGCCCGGTCGGTGGCCGCCCGGCTGGGCGCGGCCTACCTCGACACCGGCGCCATGTACCGCGCCGCCACCGTGGCGGTGCTCGACGCCGGCGTCGACCCCGAGGACGCCGCGGCCGTGGCGCGCGTGGTGGCCGGCGCCCGCATCGAGGTGGGGACGGCGGCGGAGACCGAGCGGGTGGAGGTCGACGGCGCCGACGTCGCCGAGCGCATCCGCGGCGCCGAGGTGACCCGGCACGTGTCGGCGGTGTCGGCGGTGCCGTCGGTGCGCCGTCAGCTGGTCGACCAGCAGCGGTCGCTGGTGGGCGCGGTGGGCGCCGTCGTCGTCGAGGGCCGCGACATCGGCACCGTGGTGCTGCCGGAGGCGACGGTGAAGGTGTACCTGACCGCGGCGCCGGAGGCCCGCGCGCAGCGGCGGGCGCTGCAGCTGGGGATCAGCGACCCGGCGGAGGTGGCCGCGCTGGCCGCCGACCTGCGCCGCCGCGACGAGTACGACAGCAGCCGCGCGGACAGCCCGCTGCGGCCGGCCGCGGACGCGGTGATCGTGGACAGCACCGACCTGGACCGGGAGGCCGTCGTCGACCGGGTGGTCGGGCTGGCGCTCGCGGCGGCCGGCCGGCGAGGGGTGGAGGCATGAGCGAGGAGGGCACCGGCGGTCCGCTGCCGGTGGTGGCGGTCGTCGGCCGCCCCAACGTGGGCAAGTCGACGCTGGTCAACCGGTTCCTGGGCCGGCGGGCCGCGGTGGTGCAGGACGTCCCGGGCGTGACCCGCGACCGCATCTCCTACGAGGCGCTGTGGAACGGGCGGCGGTTCACCGTCACCGACACCGGCGGCTGGGACCCGAAGGCCGAGGGGCTGGGCGCGTCGATCACCCGGCAGGCGGAGTTCGCGATGCGCACCGCCGACGTCATCGTGCTCGTCGTCGACAGCACCGTGGGGGCCACCGACACCGACCTGGCCGCCGCGCGGATCCTGCGCCGCAGCGACCGGCCGGTGATCGTCGTGGCCAACAAGGTCGACGACGAGCGCAGCGAGGCCGGCGCCGCCGAGCTGTGGTCGCTGGGGCTGGGGGAGCCGCAGCCGGTCAGCGCGCTGCACGGCCGGGGGTCGGGCGACCTGCTCGACCTGGTCCTCGACGCGCTGCCCGAGGCGCCGCGCGAGCAGCCGGAGGAGGGCGGCCCGCGCCGGGTGGCGCTGGTGGGGCGGCCCAACGTGGGCAAGTCGAGCCTGCTCAACCGGCTGGCCCGGGAGGAGCGCTCGGTCGTCGACTCGGTGGCCGGCACCACCGTGGACCCGGTCGACTCGATCATCACCCTCGGCGGCGAGGAGTGGCGCTTCGTCGACACCGCCGGGCTGCGGCGCAAGGTCAACACCGCCAGCGGCACCGAGTACTACGCCAGCCTGCGCACCGAGGCCGCGATCCAGGCGGCCGAGGTCGCCGTCGTCCTGCTGGCCGCCGACGAGGTCATCAGCGAGCAGGACCAGCGGGTGATCACCCAGGTCATCGAGGCGGGGCGTGCGCTGGTCATCGCGTTCAACAAGTGGGACACCCTCGACGAGGACCGGCACGCCCGGCTCGAGCGCGAGATCGAGCGCGACCTCGCCCGCGTGCGTTGGGCCAGCCGGCTGAACATCTCGGCGGCGACCGGCCGCGGGGTGGGCAAGCTGCCCGAGCACCTGCGGGCGGCGCTCGCCTCCTGGGAGACCCGGGTGCCGACGGCGGAGCTCAACGCCTACGTGCGCCAGCTGGTGCAGGAGACGCCGCCCCCGGCCCGCGGCGGGCGCGCGCCGAAGATCAAGTACGTGACCCAGGCCGACGTCCGGCCGCCGCGGTTCGTCGTGTTCTCCACCGGCTTCCTCGAGGCCGGCTACCGGCGGTTCCTCGAGCGCAAGCTGCGCGAGCGGTGGGGCTTCGGCGGCACGCCGATCGACATCTCGGTGAAGGTCCGCGAGGGCCGGGGCGGCGACCGGCGCGGCTGACCGGGGTCAGTCCGCCGGCGCGGGGTCGCCGTCGAAGCGCAGCGGCTCGGTCCGCCGGGGCATGGCCAGCACCGCCAGGGCGATGACGACGGCGGTCAGCGCCGTCGCGACGAAGACGCCGTGCGAGGCCGCGTGCAGGCTGTCCCGGGCGAACTCGGCAACCGCGCCGCCCTGGGACAGCGCGGCGGTGGTGCTGTCCACGTCGGTGGGCACCTCGCCGTCGAGCCCGGGCGGCGGCGCGGCGAAGCGGGCGGCCAGCGTGGTGTTGGCGATCGCGCCGAACACCGCGGCGCCGACCGCCGAGCCCATCGAGCGGGAGAACATGTTGGTGGCGGTGACGACGCCGCGCCGGTCCCAGCCGACCACCGACTGCACCGCCACGATCAGCGGCGCCGACGACAGCCCCAGGCCCGCCCCGGTGACGAACATCCACGCCCCGACCTGCCACAGGTGCGCGCCCGGGGCGAGCAGCGCCGTCCCCGCGGTCCCGACGACGGCCAGGGCGGTGCCGAGCAGCGCCGTGGTGCGGAACCCGATCCGCAGGTAGAGCCGGCCCGACAGGCTCGCCGCGATCGGCCAGCCGAGGGTGAGCGCCGCGAGCGCGAAGCCGGCCTCCAGCGCGCTGGCGCCGAGCACGCCCTGCGCCCACGTGGGCAGGTAGGAGCTCAGCCCGATGAGCAGCGCGCCGAGCCCGAAGGCGGCGACGTTGCCGGTGAGCAGGATGCGGCGGCGCAGCACCCACGGCGGCAGCACCGGCTCGGCCGCCCGCCGCTCGACGAGGGCGAAGGCCACCAGCAGGACGACCGCCGTCGCGAGGACCGCGATGGAGACCGCCGACGTCCAGGCCCAGGCGCTGCCGCCCTGCAGCAGGCCGAGGATGAGCAGCGCGGCGCCGGCCGAGAGCAGCACCGCGCCGGCGGCGTCGAACCGGTGCTCGCGGCGCTCGACCCGCTCGGTCCACCGGCGGAGCAGGGCGACGAACGCCAGCGCGCCGAGCGGCAGGTTGACCAGGAAGATCCAGCGCCAGGACAGGTGGTCGCTGAAGACGCCGCCGAGCGTGGGCCCCAGCACGGCGGAGATCGCCCACACCGAGGCGAGGTAGCCCTGGACCCGGGCGCGCTCCTCGACGGTGTAGATGTCGCCGACGACGGTCATCCCGATCGGCTGGATCGCGCCGGCGCCGATGCCCTGCAGCGCCCGGCCCACGATGAGCGCCGGCATCGACCAGGCCAGGCCGCAGAACACCGAGGCCGCGACGAACACCGCGATGCCGAACAGGAGCACCGGCTTGCGGCCGTGGACGTCGGCGAGCTTGCCGTAGACCGGCACGGTCACCGCCTGCGTGAGCAGGTAGACGCTGAACAGCCAGGGGAACTGGCTGAACCCGCCGAGGTCGTCGACGACGGCGGGCACGGCGGTGGCGATGATCGTGCTGTCGAGCGCGATGAGCGCGGTGCTGAGCATGACCGCGCCGAGCACGGGGCCGCGCTCGGAGCGGAGCCCGACCGAGGCCCGGGTCACGGTTGTCACGAGCAACGACAAAGCCGGGGCGGCGCCGCTCATTCCCGGACGGCGCGCGTCGGACCACCGGGCGGACCGGGGGAGCGGGTGGGGTAACCTGCTCTGGCAGCGATCGGGCGGTGCGAGCCGCCCGGCGCTCGGGCTGTAGCGCAGCTTGGTAGCGCACTTGACTGGGGGTCAAGGGGTCGCAGGTTCAAATCCTGTCAGCCCGACTGCGAAACCGCAGGTCAGAGGCGGGTCACCCGACGAGGGTGGCCCGCCTCTCGCATGAGTACAGCAACGCGTACAGCAACGCGGCTCGAGGGACAGCAGCGGTCACCAGCGGAGCGCCTGGTCGAGCCGGTCGGCCGCCTCACGCTGTTGAGCCGGCCCGACGTGGCTGTAGGCGGCGTCGCGCGTCGGCCCGTGTGCGCGCCCGTGCCGCCCGGTTACCGGTGCGGCCCGGGCTCATCGGTGGTGCCGGCCGCGGCGTCCGCGGCATCCGCGACGGCGTCGTAGCTCAACGCCGCGGTTGCGGCCGTCGCGGCC
The DNA here is from genome assembly GCF_054050195.1 of Geodermatophilus sp. SYSU D00710. Taxonomy (NCBI): domain Bacteria; kingdom Bacillati; phylum Actinomycetota; class Actinomycetes; order Geodermatophilales; family Geodermatophilaceae; genus Geodermatophilus; species Geodermatophilus sp. SYSU D00710. The sequence continues at coordinate 55,172 of NZ_JBJGYX010000023.1, read as the reverse complement.
GCCGCCCGGACCGCTTCGACCGACTGGCGCACGGCCGCGGCCCGCCTACAGCTGAGCGGTGACCGCTCGGGTGCTGCCGTCACGGGGTGAGCGTGCGCAGCCCGCCACCGGCCGGCTACCCCTGCGGGCGAACGGTCCACACCGCGGACTCGCCTGGAAACGGAGCACGCCGCCAGAGGGCCGCCGACATCGGACGAGGCTGCGCCACAGCACTCAGTGCCCGGGACTCGGCGAGGTGGACGACCACGGCGACCTGCGGCCCGGTCAGATGCGGTCGAGGATGGTCAGCACGTCCGGATTGCCCGCGACCACCATCGGGGCCAGGTCGCGGAGCTTGACGTTGAGCGCCTGGCTGAGCCGGGACAGCCGGTCGAACGCGTCCTCGGCGGAGCCGCCGGTGCGGGCGATCAGCACGCCTTTGGCTTGGTCGATGACCGCCCGGGAGGTCAGCGCCCGCTCCAGGTTGGCCGCCAGCTGTCCGAGCGCGGCCCGCTCGGCGACCTCCCGCAGGATGGCGGCGACCGCCGCGGCGACCATCTCCCCCAGCCGGACGCTGCCGCCGGTGAACACGCCCGCACGGTCGCTGTAGACGTTGAGGACCATCCACCGCTGGTCGGGCAGCTGCGCCGGCACGGCCAGCACGCTGCGCACGCCGGCATCGGTGAGCAGGCCGCGCAGCCGCGGCCAGCGGGCGTCGGTGGTGACGTCGGCGGTGACGACGACGGCTCGCTGCTCGTAGGCGTCCTGGCAGGGGCCCTCCCCGGCGACCATCTGGTGGCCGTCGAAGACCTGCGCGACGGTGTCGTCGCTGGCCAGCAGCTGTGGTTCCATCGGCGGGCCGACGTTGATGCTCAGTGCGGTCGCGCCGGGCACTGCTCCGCGGACGACGGTGACGATCCGGTGCAGCAGCCGCTGCTCGTCACCGGCGTCCAGCGGCAGCAGGACCAGCTCGGCGAACGCCTGGGCCATCGCCATCCCCGCGCCGCCGGCTTCGCCGGCCGCCTCCGTGGCCACCGGCTCGGTGGCTGCCGCCTCGCCGGCCGGAGGCAGCGCGGCCGGGCTGCCGGTGGCGGGCGCCTCGATGCCCAGCCAGCGCAGCACCGCCCGTCCCGGCGAGGTGGTCTCCGGCCAGCCGAACAGCCGGACCGGCCGGGCCCGCCCGTCCCGACCGTGGAAGGTGACGTCGACCTGGGCCTCGCCACGCTCGCCGGTGGCCAGCGCTGACAGCGCCCGGCGCAGCGGGCCGCGGTCGGCCAGCTCGACCGAGGCCAGCAGCACCCGCCGGGCCAGCCGGGCGGCGGGCAGACCGAGCAGCTGCGCCGCGGCGGGGTTGCCGTGCAAGATCCGCCCCTCGGCGTCGGTCCGCAGCAGCGCCACCGGCAGCGTGTCGGCCAGCTGGTGTTCCCGGCGCCGCCGGTCGGTGGCCAGCAGTTCGGCGATCGTCTCCTGCTGGGTGCGCAGCTCCTCCTCGGCGACCCGCAGCTCCTCGTAGGCGACCTCGAGCTCGCCCAGCGCCTTCGACAGCTGTTCCTCCGGCGCCGGCGGAGCGCCCCGGAGCCGTCCCAGGGCGGCGGCGATGACGGCGGAGTCCACCTGCGTCGGCGGTTCGGCCACGGTGCCCTCCCCGCGAGGTCGGATGTCAGCGCGGAGCTCGTGCGCCACCGAGCGTACGGCCGGCCGTGCCGATGCGGAGAGCGCCGTCGAGCCCACCGCATCGACCCGGTGACGTCGACGCATCGGCGGGCTCGCCGGCCGGACCGGCTCACCGGCGCCGGAGCACCGCCGGAAGACCTGCGGGCACCTGGCCGCGGCGTGCTCGATCCTGGCTGCCGCGGCCGCGCCGGTGATGGTGCTGGACCTGACGGAGCTGACCTTCTGCGACTCCGCCGGGCTGCGGGCGCTGGCGGCGGCCCACCGTGCGGCCACCGAGGCGGGTGCGGTCATCGTCCTCGTCGGTGCGCGCCCGTTCCTGCGGCGGCTGCTGCCGCAGGTCGACCTGGCGGACGTGCCGATCCCCACTCCGCGCGCCCGGCATCCGTGCCGGCTGCTGCCGGTGCCGGCCGTGTCGCTGTGGGCTTCCGAGGTGCGGATCAGGCGCTCGGCGAGGTGCGGTCGGGGTCGGCCCCCTGCTCGGTGGTGCGGGCGCGCGGCGGTCCGCCGTACCAGTCGAAGCACACCATCGTGGCGTCGTCGCGGAGCTTCCCGCCGGTCGCGCTCAGCACGGCGGCCCCGAGGGCGTGCACGACCTCCCGCGGGTGCAGGTCCGCGGTGTCGGCCAGCGCCGCGGCCACGTCCAGCGTTGCCGCGTTGCGCTCGAGCATGCCGTCGGTGAGGAAGACGATCCGGTCGCCCGGCTCGAGGGGGAGACGCTGCACGTCGAAGGCCTTTCCGGGCAGCACCCCGAACGGTGCCTCGACGCGCAGGGCGATCTCCTCCACGGCGCCGCCGCGCAGGCGCAGCGGCAGGGTGTGCCCGGCGTTGATGATCTCGGCGGTGCCCTCGCGCAGGTCGACGCGTACGAGCTGACCGGTGACGAACTGGCCCGGGGGCGCGTTCTCGGCCAGGCAGTCGTTGGCGTAGCCGGCCTGCGCGGCGAGGTCGAGCCCCTTCCGGCGGCCGTTGCGCAGGCCGCCGACCAGCAGGGTGGCCAGCAGGGCTGCCGCGACCTGATGACCGACCGCGTCGGTGATCGACAGCTGCAGGACGTCGCGGTCGAGGTTGTAGTCGAAGGTGTCCCCACCCACCGCGGCGGCCGGCTCCAGCCAGCCGGCGAGGGTGAACTGCCCGGCCTCGCAGGTGTATGCGGCCGGCAGCAGCCGGCGCTGGATCTCCGCCGCCAGGGAGAACGGAGTCGTGCGCATGCCCCACTCGAACACGTCGGTGTGCCGGCGGGCGGCGACCAGGACGTAGGCCAGCGCGTGCGCGGCGTCGCCGATGTCGGCGACCTCCCGGGCGGAGGGGAAGCGGGGCAGCGTCAGCTCCAGCAGCCCGATGGCGTCGCCGCGGTCGGTGACCGGAACGACGAGCCGGGCGCCGCCGGTGACCCGCTGCACGTCGGTCTGCTGCGTCCGCAGGACGCGGTCGTAGACGGTGCCCGGCAGCGGAAGCGTCTCGGCCTGCTCCGGGCCCCGGCTGCGGGCGCCGTCGACCCGGTCGGCCGACGTCAGCCGCACGACCGCGCGGCCGCTGAAGTCGACGAGGAGCAGGTGCACCTGGCGGGCGTCGACCATCTCGGCGAGCGCGGCCGCGACCGCCGGCACCGCGTCGACCGGCGCTGCCGCCTCGACCTCGTGCAGCAGTCCACCGACATCCAGCCGACCCCCGCCCGGTCCACCCACGCGCCGACCCTAGCCGGGCGACGAGGGCCCGCGGCGGCACTGCTCCGGCAGGCCATCCGGCCGGTCGCGCCGGTTGGCGCCGGTCGCGGCCGGGTACGGCGGGCGCCGCGGAACGAAGCAGACGAAACCGGCTCGTTCCACGCGGCAGCGCAACGGCCTCCCCGGCCGTGGCCCACTGCGCACAGGGCAGCCCACCCCTGGACCGAACCGAGGCAGATGAACGCGCACTGGCAGCAGCGACCACCTCCCGACCTCGCCACCGGCGCGGCGTGGCAGGGCGCACCGCGCACCGCCGCCGAGCTCACCGCGCTGCGCGCGGACCTGCACCACGCCCTGCGTGACGGGCCGCTGGCCACCGGCGCCGTCACCGCCGCCGCTGATGCCGCCGCCGATGCGATCGACACCGCGCTGCTGACCTTCGAGGAGCTGGCCTCCAACGGGCTGCGCCACGGCCGCCCGCCAGTACACGTCATGGTCACCGCCGCCGGCGCCGGCTGGCTGCTGGAGGTCAGCGACGCCGCCGCCGACCGGCCGCCCACCCCGGCGACCGGCCGGGACCCCGCCCGCGGTGGCCACGGGCTGCATCTGGTCGCGCGGCTCTGCGCCGCGCACGGGTGGTTCCCTCGCGACGGCCGCAAGTACGTCTGGGCGTACGTCGCACCTGCAGACGTCGCGTCAAGGACATCACCGCCGCCGGGTGGCCGCCCACGCCTCTGAGGCGGCGGCGTCGCCGCGCCGGTCAGCAGGCACAGGGCGCGCGAGCCCCCGACAGCCGCCGCATACCGCCGCAACGGAAGCGCCATCGGCGGTGTCTCTGAGCGGCCCACTCAGAGCGAGGATGCGGTGGCGCCCTCGGAGGTGGGTAGAACCGTGACAGGGCGCGTCGGACAAGAGGGACGAACGTGAGCGAGCGGCTGACGTGGGAGTCATGTCCCAGCTGTGGTCAGCGGGCCGCCGTGGGATGGACCAACGATCATGTGGTCGAGGCCGCCTGCTACTCCGAGTGCGAACTGACCGAGGAGCACCTGGCCGAGCTCCAGCGTCTGGGCCGGCCGCCAGCTGGCGAATGGCCGTTGCGGGGTCACCCAGCTCGATCAGCGATGCCGACCAGGGGGGCACCTGAGAGCCCTGGCCTGGCGATGGCTCTGAAGCCGCCTCCAGAGACGGAGGCGAGGCCGGGCGGTACCGTCCCGGCGCAGTCCGTGACACGCCCGAGCGCGGGGGAGCCGTACAGCAACGCATACAGCAACGTGCTCCGCATGGAGGCGAACCCTGGCGGACCCCCCGGGACGTCACAAGGCGCCGACCTGCAGGAACGGAGCCGAGGCGGACGACGGCGAACGCCCCGGACGTGACTGGGGGTCAAGGGGTCGCAGGTTCGAATCCTGTCAACCCGACAGTGAGACCGCAGGTCAGAGGCGGGTCACCCGACGAGGGTGGCCCGCCTCGCATGAGTACAGCAACGCGGCGCGCCGACAGCCACGGTCGCCGGCGGAGCACCTGGTCGAGCCGGTCGGCGACCTCGCGCTGCTGGACCGTACCGACGTGGCTGTAGATGTCCGCCGTGATGACGTAGGGCGAGTGGGCCAGGTGCTCCCGGACGACCTTGGTGTGTGTGCCGGCTACGAGCAGGAAACCCGCCGCGCGGTGCTGGAGGGTGTGCAGCCACCCGTCCTTGAGTGAGTCTAGACGTTGACCAACAAATAGTCGACGTATAGGCGAATAGTACTCAATGTTGACCCACATCGATACTCTGCCCTCGCTCGGAGCAACGTTGTGGACGGTGTAGCGCGCGCTCCCGATGAACCTGCCGCCGCCCGGCGCGCCCTCGCCAATGGCCACGAACACGAAGGAACTCCTCTTTACTGCGCCCCAGGTGAGGTTGAGCATGTGTTGGCCGTTTCGGTCCCCCAGTCATGTCGAAAGCAGACCCCAGACTCAAAAAGGTCCCGCTCCACCTCCCCGGCCTCGCTTGGACGAGGGAACGATCGGACGTCATCCTCCTCGTGCAGCTTCCACCGCAGCCGGCTCTCTGCGTGTTCATGCCGCCGAGGTGGCGCTTGCCCATGGGGCCGGAATGCGGGTTCTGCGGTTGCGGTAGCGGTCGATGGCGACCGCCTCGGCCCGGAAGAACTCGATGCCCTCCGCGCGGATCCTCCGCTCTGGCGCGCGGATCCTCCAACCTGGAAGGAATCGACGGACCAGGGCGTGCATGTTGAGTCGCAGGTGTCTCCTGCGCAGCCAGCCGGCGATGCGGCCGAAGGCGTCGTGCTCGACATACCGAACTGTCCCCTGGGTGCCGGCCCTGGAGCGCTCGAGAGGGCGACGTGTCCTGGTGATGGGCGTGACGGGGCGTTGACGACGTGGTGACGGGCGACTCGGACTCTCGTGCTGTCGGGAGTACGTGTGCCGGGCGGTCGCTGCCCAGGACCTCGGCAGTCTCCCGACGCCACCCGAGGATCACCGGACACGAGGAGACCCGATATGGACGAGAACCGCTACCGGGAGGCGTTGCGCAACATCGCGCGCATAGCGGGTCAAGCGGCCGAGGGCCACACCACATCGCCCGACAGCGCCGACGGGTTCGACATCGGCGCGGGTTGTCACGTCATGCCCCTGCCGCCACGGCTGCACGTGAAGGCGGCCGAGGTGGCGGCGGCAGAGAACCCGGTGAACGCGCCTCTGCAGGAGCTGCTGGTCGTCGGCGAAGGCGTGCTCACTCCGCAGCGACTGACCTTCTTCACCACCAAGTATTGGGGGCCCAAGCCCAAGGCGCTGACGGTGAGCTTCATGGAGACCACCGCGGCCGACCTACGGGCGCGCATCGTCAGCCACCTCAACGCCTGGGCCCAGTACGGCGGCATCTCCTTCGTCGAGACCTCGGGAACCGGCGACGTCCGCATCTCTCGGGGACCGGGAGGCTACTGGTCTTACCTGGGCACCGACATCAAGCTCATCCCACAGAATCGGCCGACGATGAACCTGCAGGGCTTCTCGATGAGCACTGAGGAGAAGGAGTACCGCCGGGTCGTCCGCCATGAGGCCGGCCACACGCTGGGCTTCCCACACGAGCACATGCGTCAGGCGCTGGTCGAGCGCATCGACAGGCAGAAGGCCTACGACTACTTCTGGCGGACTCAGGGCTGGTCCAAGGAGATGGTCGATCAGCAGGTGCTCACACCGCTGGACCCGTCCAAGATCATGGGCACCGAGCCCGACCAGGACTCGATCATGTGTTATCGGCTGCCTGGTGAGATCACCAAGGACGGTCAGCCCATTCGCGGTGGGGCCGACATCAACACGATGGACGGCAACGCCGTGGCGATCATCTATCCCAAGGTTCTCCGTGCCGCGGACGTCGTCCCGACAACCGGCGCCGAGGCGGAGGTGCCCACGCCCCGCATTCCCGTCGCGGTGGACTGGGACCCCAGTGAGGACGTCGCAAGCGTCTCCTGAGGGAGGGTCCGGCACGTTGGCCGGAGGTCGGGTGAGGTGAGCCGCTACATCGACGTCCGGCCGGACGAGGAGGGCATGCCGTCCGAGCTGGTGATCGTCGTGGGCGATGTGGTGCGCTTCGCCGCGACGGGCGGCCGCATCCGGTCGGGCACTGCGGTGGAGCTGCTCGGTGTCCTCTCCGAGAGCGTCGTCGGCACCGATGGTTCAGTCCTCACCCCGCTCGGCGCGCCGGGCACGGTTCTCATCCGTGCCCGGTCGCCGGGGCTCGCGGTCGTCGACGTCATCTCGGGTGACCCATTTCGGGCACCCGTCACCCGCGGCGTCGTCGTCCGTGTCGTGCCGTGACCTGGGAGAGACGGTGGCCGGGCCAGGCGTTCGTGGCGGAGGTCCGGGCGCCCTGTGCTGAACCATCGCACCGGCCGCGCCTGGGTCCTCCGCACCCTCGACTGCTCGCTCGTCGACCTGCGCGACGCCGGACGCACAGCCGGCGGCTCCGTCGACGACGCCTACCTCGCAGCCCTCCTCGGCGGCCTGCGCCGCTACCACGAGCACCACGGCACCCCGGTCGGCGACCTACCCGTCCCCATGCCCGACTCGCTGCGCCGCGCCGACGACCCCCTGGGCGGCAACGAGTTCGCCGGAGCCGTCTTCGGCGCCCCCGCCGGAGTCGAGGACCCGGCCGAACGCATCGCCGTCATCCGGGGACTCGTGCTCTCGGTCGTCACCGAACCCGCGCTCGACACGATCTCGGTGCTCGCCCCGGTGGTCAGCCGGCTGCCCGCCGTCGTCGGTGCGACGATCATGGAGCACGGCGGCGCACGAACCGACCTCGCCGCCTCCAACGTCCCGGGCATCCGCGAGAAGGTCTTCCTCGCCGGGGCCCGCATCGACCGCTGCATCCCCCTTCGGCCCGCTCCCCGGCGTCGCCGTCATGGCCGTCATGACGTCCCACGCCGGGAGCTGCAGCATCGGCCTCACCATCGACGGCACCGCAGTCGCCGATGCCGACGTGCTGGAACAGTGCTTCCGTGACGGGCTCGAGGAGGTGCTGGACCCGGCGCGGCCTCCGCGGCGGCAGGGATCCCCACCGTCGTCACGGTCGATTGGAGATGCGACGTGAGCAGCCTGCAGATGCTCGTCATCGGGAGCTTCCTGCGAGTGACCCGGAAGCGGTCGCTGTCCACCCCTGCCCGGGCCCGGGAACGCATGGCCGCACCCAAGAAGGCCGCCCCACCGCCCGAGGCCCTGCGGCAGCGACACGACGTGCGCACCCGGGACGTCGGCGGCTTCGCCTGCCACACCGTGGCTCCTCGCGGGATCCGCGCGCAGCGGGCCGCGGTCTACCTGCACGGCGGCGCCTACATCAGCCCCATGTCGCCCCAGCACTGGACCCTGGTCTCCCGGCTGGCCGATGCCGGCGTCCGGGTGGAGGTCCCCGACTACGGCCTGGCTCCCCAGCACACCTACCGCGAGGCCTATCCGTTCGTCGTGGAGGTGTACCGGCAGCTGTTGGCCGAGGCGGAACCCACGGCGATCACCCTCGCGGGCGACTCCGCCGGCGACGGCCTGGCCCTCGGCGTCGCCCAGACCCTGCCCGACGTCGGGCTTCCTCAGCCCCGGCGGCTGCAGCTGATCGCCCCCTGGCTGGACCTCGCCCTGGCCAACCCCGACATCCCGGCGAGCGAGCGGCGTGACCCGTGGCTCAGCAGCGCCGGTCTCCGCGAGGTCGGCCGCGCGTGGGCCGGCGGTGACGACCCGGCGGACCCGAGGCTGAGCCCGATCCACGGACCGCTGACCGGCCTCCCGCCGATCGACGTCCACGTCGGCACCCGTGACCTCTTCCACCCCGACGCGCTCCGGCTGCAGCAGCGGGCAGCCGACGAGCAGCACGCGTTGACGCTGACCGTCTGCCAGGGCGGAGTGCACGTCTACCCGCTGACCCCGACCCCCGAAGGTCGCGCCGCCGCAGCCGCGATCGTGCACGAGATGGCGGCGTGACCGCCTCCCGGCGCCACGCGCTGGATCACACCAGGGAAGGGCGCGGTCGATGCGACTGCTGGTGCTCGGTCCACCCGGCTGCGGGAAGGGCACCCACGGCGCCCGACTGGCCGCGGACACGGGAGTCGACCAGGTCTCGTCCGGCGACGTCCTGCGCGCCGAGATCGCCGGGCGGACCCCCGTGGGGCGCGAGCCGGCCGCTCGTGTCGCCCGCGGCGACCTGGTCGCCGACCATCTCCCGTTCCGCCTGATGGTGCCCTTGGTCGAGGCGGTGGTGGCGGCATCCGGGGGGTACATCGCCGACGGGTTCCCCCGCACGCTCACGCAGGCCGAGCGCGGGATCCCCAGCCGCTTGGCTCACCATCCCGACCGCGGCCTCGATCGACCGCGGTGCACCACCGCAGCGGCTGCCTGGTGAAGTCGCTGTGGCGTCGGTCGTTCACGCACGGCGGCTCAGAACGCCGCGACCGCCTCAGCCTTCAACGTTCCTGACTCATCAACCGTGACATGCCAGACCCTCACGTCTTTGCCCCCGAGGTGGTCCTTCTCGAAGAAGACCACCTTGCCGTCCAGCCCGCGTCCGTGGCCGCGCACCAGGTGGTGCTGGTCCTTCCGGGCGATGGTGAACTCCGCGTCGTCGATCAACGCGCTCAGCGTCGCTGGGGTGCCGTCGGCGACGGACGTCACGACGTAGGGAACGCCGGAGATCACGGTCTGCCTGGTGTCACCAGTCATGAGGTGCCCTCTTCTCGGGTCGACTGTCCGACCGTGGTCGGGGAACGCCCAGCCTGTCCCTGATTGCCTCCGCTGTCCATGGACGCCGTGGACAGCCGACAGGGATCCGCGCGGTGACCGCGCACCGGACGTCCGAGCTGCTCGGCTTCCTCGGCCGCCGGTTCGACACCATCGACGAGGGTGAGCGAGCCCGCTGCTGCGGCCGGGCCGCTCTACGGTGCCGAAGCCGACGAGGACCCGGCCCATCCCGTTCGCCGAAGGCGGTGGGTGCTCCCGAGACGGACCGATGGCTGCCTCCGCGGATCCTCGGATGGGTGACCCTCATCGAGCGTTCGGCGTCCCGTCGAGGCGCTGCTGGTGCAGCTGGTCCTGGGGCAGTGACCGCGGCTCCCGGCCGGCCGCGGACCTCACTCCGTGGCCGGGCCGGCCGGCACCGAGCCGGTGCCGATGACGTAGGTGCGGGCGTTGGTGAACTCGACCGCGCCGGCCTCACCGAGCTCGCGGCCGTAACCGCTGCGCTTGGTGCCCCCGAAGGGCAGGCGTGGATCGGAGGCCACCACGGCGTTGACGAACAGCGCCCCGGAGGTGATGCGCCGGCCGACGGCCAGGGCGCGCTGGGGGTCCGCACTCCACACGCTGGCGGCCAGCCCGTAGCGGGTGGCGTCGGCGACGCGGGCGGCCTCGTCGTCGTCGGTGACGGTGACGACGGCGGCGACCGGGCCGAAGGTCTCCTCGGCCATCACGGGCATGTCGAGGGTGACGTCGGCCAGGACCGTCGGCGGGAACCAGGCGCCGGGACGGTCCAGGCGCCGGCCGCCGACGAGGACCGTGGCGCCGGCGTCGACCGACTCGCGGACCTGCCGCTCGAGGCCGTCGACGAGGTCGGCGCGGGCCATCGGGCCGATGGCGGTGGCCTCGTCCGCGGGGTCCCCGACGCGCAGGCCGGCGACGGCCTCGGCGAAGCGGCGGGTGAACTCCTCGGCGACGGCCCGGTGCACGACGAACCGTTTGGCCGCCAGGCAGCTCTGCCCGGAGTTGATGAAGCGGCTCTTCACGGCTCCGGCGACCGCGGCATCGAGGTCGGCGTCGTCGAGGACGACGAACGGATCCGAGCCGCCGAGCTCCAGGAGGCTCTTCTTGACCGCCCGTCCGGCCGCGGCGGCCACGGCGGCGCCGGCCCGCTCGCTGCCGGTGAGGCTGACCGCGGCGATCCGGTCGTCCTCGACGAGGGCCTGCGTGACCGCCGGGACGTCCTCCTCCGCGACCACGATGCTGCGGAAGACGTCCTCCGGCAGGCCCGCCTCCCCGAAGAGCTGCTCGATGGCCAGCGCGCAGCCGGTGACGTTGGGGGAGTGCTTGAGGACCGCGCTGTTCCCGGCGAGCAGCGTCGGCGCGGCGAAGCGCAGCACCTGCCAGAACGGGAAGTTCCACGGCATCACGGCGAGCACGACGCCGAGGGGCTCGTGGGCCACCCAGCTGCGCTGGTCGCCGGTGTCCACCTCGATGGGCGCGAGCGCCGCGGGCCCGTGGTCGGCGTAGTGGTCGCAGGCGGTGGCGGACTTCTCCACCTCCGCGCGCGCCTCTCCGATCGGCTTGCCCATCTCGGCGGTCATCAGGGCGGCGAGCTCGTCGGCCTGCTTGCGCAAGCGGACGCCGATCGCCCGGACGGCCTCGGCTCGCTCGGTGAGGGGTGTGGCGGCCCAGGCGGGCTGGGCCGCGGCGACGGAGGCCAGGACCGACAACACCGTGTCGACGTCGGCGCCGGGGTAGGTGCGCAGCGTCTGGCCGGTGGCCGGGTCGACGGTGGTGACGGTGGAGGGCACGGGAGCTCCTGGGGTCGGCGGGTCAGCGACGGCTGCCGAGCCGGCCGATGGCCCAGCCCAGGACGAAGACGTCGGCGAGGAGGAGTGCGGCGGCCAGCCGCCGGCGGACCGCGGGGGTGATGCCGAGCAGGGCGAAGGCGTCGAGCTCGGCGGCCGCGGGCACGGCCGCGACGGTCCGGGGAGCCGGTGCCGCGGTCGGTCCGGTGGCCGGTGCGGCCGAGCCCGCGGCCGAGGGAGCCGGAGTCGGGGCCCGCTCGGCCGAGCCGGTGGCGGCGCCGGTGTCCGAGGTCAGCAGGGCGGCGAGGTTGGCCGCGAACTGGCCGACGATCTTGTTGGCGACGTCGTTCATGACCCCGCGGCCGAACTGGGCGGGCTTGCCGGTGATGGCCAGGTCGGTCGTGGTGGTGACGGTGGTGCTCCCGGCGTCCTCGGTGAGGACGGCGGTGACGGTGGCGCTGGCGGTGCCGTTGCCCTTGGCGTCCTTGCCCGTGCCCTCGATGACGACCGTGCTGGTCGCGGGGTCGGCCTCGACGAACCGGGCCCTGCCCCGGTAGGTGAGCCCGATGGGGCCGAGCTTGACCTTGACGCTGCCGGTGAAGGCGTCGCCCTCGACCGCCTCGAGGGTGGCGCCGGGCATGCAGGGTGCGATGCGCTCGGGGTCGTTGAGCGCCTTCCACGCGATGTCGAGGGGAACGGGGACGGTGAAGGTCTGCTGGAGTTCCATGTCTGCTTCCGGGGCGTCGTGCCGGGGACCGGCGACGTCAGGTGGGGTCGACGGCGAAGGGGCTGACCCGCAGCGTGCGGTCGGGGAGGACGGCGTACTCCAGGCCGCCCACCCACGGCGGCTCGCCGGGGTCGTCGCCGAGGTGGGCCAGCGCGCAGGCCCGCAGGACGGGGGAGTGGGTGACCGCGACGGTCAGCCCGCCGGCGGGCCCGCCGGGGTCGGCGAGGCTTCCGGCGAACACGTCGATGCGGCGGGCGAGGGTGGCCGCGTCGTCGCCGGGGACGGCGGACAGCCGCAGCCACCAGCCGATCCGGTCGGGGTGGTCGAAGAACCCGGCGAAGAACGGGTTGGCGGCTGCCTCGTCCTCGCTCATGCCGGGCACCTGCTCGGCGAGGGCGGCGGCGCTGCTGACCATGTCGACCCGCTCGCCGGCGACGTAGACGTCGGGGTTGCGCAGGGCGAACGCCACCCGCGGCCCGTCGACCTGCGCGCCCTCGCTGCGGGCGCCCTCGGCCACGGCGTCGGCGGTCTGCCGGGTGCGCAGGGTGCCGCCGGTGAGCACCCGGAAGGCGGGGTTCTCCTTGCCCAGCTCGCGGCCGGTGCGCAGGGCGATCTGCACCCCCTCGTCGGTCAGGGGGACGTCGCCGCGGTGGGAGGCGATCGCGCTGTGGCGCACCAGCAGGAGCCGGTGCGCCACCGCGACGTCGCTGCGCTCAGGCATCGATCGTCTCGTAGGTCTTCACGTTGCGCTCGGCCAGGTGCTCGAGGACGTAGCCGAACACGTTCTCCTGGAAGTGCTGCGTGTTCTTGTGGTCCTCGTAGGCCTGCGCGTCGGTGTACTGCTCGTAGAGGAAGAACGTCTCGGGGTCCTCGGGGCTGACCTGCGCCTGGTAGTACAGGTTGCCCGGCTCCGCGCGGGACAGCGGCGTCATCTTCTCGATGACCTCGCGGACCCGATCGGCCTCTCCGGGCTTGGCCTTCCAGATCGCCGCGACGACGAACGCCATGTCAGTGGTCCTTCCTGTGGGGTGTTCCGACGGTGTTGCGCAGGACGCCGATCGGGCCGGCCTCCATCTCGATGACGTCCCCGGGCTGCAGCCACCGGTCCAGCTCCAGTCCCGAGCCGCCGGTGGCGGTGCCCGAGCCGAGCACCTCCCCGGGGAGCAGGGTCTGGTCCTGGGCGGCGTAGGCGATGAGGTCACCGAAGCCGTGGTGCATGGCGGCGGTGCTGTCGCCGCCCCAGCGCTCCCCGTTGACGCGGACCTCGAGCTCAAGGGTGCTGAGGTCGATCTCGTCGGGGGTGACGATGCAGGGACCGAGGACGTTGGAGCCGTCCCACTCCTTGGCCTTGGCCGGCCCCATCCCGACCGGCAGCTCGCGGCGCTGGACGTCGCGGGCGGACACGTCGTTCCAGATGGTGAAGCCGAAGACGTACTCCAGCGCCTCGGCGGCATCGACGTCCTTGCACGGCCGGCCGATGACGGCGGCGAGCTCGAGCTCGTGGTCGAGCTGGCGGGTGTAGGAGGGCCAGGTGAGTTCGGTGTCCGGGCCGGTGACGGTGGTCCCCACGCTGCGGTAGAAGGCCGGCACCTCGTACCACTCGGCGGGGATGTCCCGGCCGAGTTTCTTGAACGCGTTCTTCAGGTGTCCCTCGAAGGCGAGGAAGTCCCGGAACGAGCGGGGCTGCAGCGGGGCGAGCAGGCGCGCGGCCGGCACCGGGTGCTCGACCCCGATCGGGGCGCCGGCCTCGATGAAGGCGATCATGTCGCCGTCGAAGCCGACGTCGAGGACGGTCCCGCCGTCGAGGCGGCCGACCCTCGCCGCGCCGTCGGGGGGCGCGTAGGTCACGAACTTCACGACCCGACCTCCTGCACCGCGTCGATGATCTTGACGTAGCAGCCGCAGCGGCAGAGGTTGCCGCCGAGGGCCTCGGCGATCTGCTCGCGGGACGGGCAGGTGCGGGCGGCCGAGCACTCGCCGAGGAAGGCCTTGGAGGTGAGCACCATCCCGGGGGTGCAGTAGCCGCACTGGAAGGCGTGGTGCCGGTCGAAGGCCTGCACCACCGGGTCGTCGTCGGGCAGGCCCTCCACGGTGGTGATGGCCCGGCCCTGGGCGAGCGGGGCCAGCAGGATGCAGGAGGAGATCGGCTGACCGTCCAGCAGCACCGTGCAGGCGCCGCACAGGCCCACGCCGCAGGTGCCGCGGGCGCCCAGCAGGCCGAGCTGGTCGCGCAGGACCTCGAGCAGCATCACGCCCTCGTCGACGTCGACGTCGACCGGAGCACCGTTGATCTGCAGGGTGATGTTCACGCGGGCTCCTTCTCCTTCACCGTCTCGTGAGCCGCCGCGAGCACCCGTTCCGGGGTCAGCGGCAGCTGGGTGGGGCGGTAGCCGAGGCTGGCCAGGGCGTTGCCGATCGCCGGCGGCACCGGGGGCAGGGCCGTCTCGCCGAGTCCGTGCACCTCGGCGCCCTCGACCTCGAGGATGGTCTGGCTGATCGCGGCGCAGTCCAGTGCGGACGGGATGTTGTAGTCCGACAGGTTGGGGCCGACGACCTGGCCCTCGTCGAAGACGATCTCCTCGAACTGGGTGGTGCCGATCGCCATGACCATCGACCCCTCCTGCTGGAGCTCGGCGGCGGCCCTGTTCACCACCCGCCCGGCGTAGGAGGCGGCGTGCAGCCGGCGGAGGGTCAGGACGCCGGTCTCCTCGTCGACGTCCACCTGGGCAGCAGCGGCGCCCTGGTGCCAGTGCGAGGAGGCCACGCCCTGGCCGGTGTCGACGTCGAGGCCACCGTCGTTGGCGATGCGCCCGTGCCCGGAGTCGGTGCCGTTGTCCTTCATGTCGGTGACGGCGACCTCGAGCGCGCGGCTCATCATGTGCGTCGACCGGCTGGAGGTCGTGCGGGTGTCGTAGGGGACGCGGTCGGTGTCCGGGGGCGGCACGTCGACCCGGTCGGCGTCCACGCCGAGGAGGTCGGCGGCGAGCCGGGCGATCGCCCTGGCTGAGCCCTGTCCCATCTCGGTGGTGGCGCTGAGCACCTCGTAGCGGTCGGGGCCGGTGCGCCGGATGCCGACCTCGGCCCGGCTCGGGGTCTGCATCCCCTTGAGCATCACGGCGATGCCCTTGCCCGGGTTCGGCCCGCCGGGCTGCCAGTCCACGGCCCGGGCCGCGTCGTCGAGCAGCTCCTCGAAGTGGACGTCGTGCATGGTCTCGCCGGTGCAGTAGACGTCCCCGTCGACCAGCAGGTTGCGGCGGCGCAGCTCGACCGGGTCCATCCCGAGCCGCTCGGCCATGAGGTCGGTGACCCGCTCGGAGGCCCACACCGACTGGGTGGCTCCGTAGCCGCGGTAGGCGCCGGCCGGGGGCAGGTTGGTGTAGATGCAGTAGGAGTCGACGGCGACGGCGTCGAACCGGTAGGGGCCGACGCCGGCGTAGCCCATCTTCATCGCCACGCCGGGCCCGCAGTCGGCGTAGGCGCCGGTGTTGACCCAGCACCACACCCGCTTGGCCACGAACCGCCCGTCGCGGGTGGCGCCGAGCCGGATCCGCACGGTCGCCGCGTGGCGGGTGAGGGTGACGAACTCCTCGTCCCGGTCGAGGGCCAGCCGTACCGGCCGGTCCAGCCGCTGGGCGACGGCGGCGGCGATGGCCTCGGTGCGGACGAAGGTCTTGGCGCCGAACGACCCGCCCATGGGCGGGACGACGATGCGGACGTCGGTCTCGGGCAGGTCGAACAGCCCGGCGAGGTCCTGCCGCATGTTGAACGGCGTCTGGGTGCCGGTGACCAGCTCCAGGCGCCCGTCGGTCCAGGTCGCGATGCAGGCGTGCGGCTCCATGGCCACGTGCTGCACCGCCGGCATGGCGAAGGTCTCGTCGACGATCACGTCCGCGGCTCCGAAGCCCTCGGCCACGTCGTCGGGCACCGGGTCGGCGGTGTGGGGCTCGCCCTGCGGGATGCCCTCGGTGCGGATCCGGAACCGGTGGCAGGTGTTGGTCCCGTCCAGGGGGCGCATGCCGAAGTAGGCGGAGTCGCTGCGGCTGACCGGGATGGTCTCGTGCACCAGCGGGGCACCGGGGCGCAGGGCGTCGCGCTCGTCGAAGACCGCGGGCAGTTCCTCGTAGCTGACGTCGACGAGCGCGGCCGCCTCGCGGGCGGTGGCCTCGTCGCGGGCGGCGACCACGGCGACCGGGTCGCCGACGTGCCGGGCGATCCCGGCCAGTACGTGCTGGTCGGCGATCTGCGCGCCGTAGCGGCCGAGGTGCTCGACGTCGGCCGGGGTGAGGACGACGACGCCGTCCGGGACGGAGGACGTGTCCACGCCGGTGACGCGGGCGGCGGCGTGCGGGGAGCGGACCAGCCGGGCGTGCCACATGCCGGGGACGGTGAGGTCGTTGGGGTAGCGGATCTGGGCGCGGATGCGGGGATCGGTCATGCCACGTGCTCCTGGATGGTGGCCTTGCGCGAGCTCAGGGCGGCCGGTGTGAGGTCCTCCAGCGCGCGGCGGACCTCGACGGCGATGGCGCGGGTGCGGTAGGCGGCCGATCCGCGGTTGTCGCTGATCGGGTCGATGCGCTCGGCGTAGCCCCGGGCGATGTCGCGGACGCTGTCCTCGCTGCCGGGCACCCAGGTCGCGCACAGGTCGGGGAACACCTGCGGGCGCCCGGTGACCGCACCGACGGCCACCGTGACCGTGCCCTCGTGCAGGGCGGCGGCGACCGAGACGCTCGGCCGGTCCTCCCGGCTGCGGGTGAGCAGCTTGCGATACGTGGTGTGGTGGCGGCCGCGCGGGACGAGCACCCGGGTGATGAGCTCGTCCTCCTCGAGGCTGGTCTCGTAGTGGTCGACGATGAGGTCGGTGACGGGGATCCGGCGCAGGCCGCGGACGCTCAGCGCCTCCACCCAGGCGTCGCAGGCGACGAGCATGGCCGGCGGATCGGACGCGTAGTCGGCGTCGCCGAGGACGCCGCCGATGGTGGCGGCGTTGCGCACCCGGGGGCTGGCGACGACGGCGAAGACCCGCTGGATGCCCGGCCACCCGGCGGCGATCTCGGGGTGGAGCTCGATCTGCCGGTGGGTGACCATCGCGCCCAGGGCCAGCTCCGCGCTGGTCGAGACCAGCCGCAGCTCGCGGACGTTCTGCAGCGAGATCCAGTCCTCGCTGGCGAGCAGGCCCTGCCGGGTGAGGATGCCGACGAAGGTCCCGCCGGCCACCACGGTGGCGTCGGGGTGGGCGGCCTTGAGCTCCACCGCCTCGGCGACGGTGCGGGGCGCCATCCAGGTCACGTCGTGTGCTCCTGATCGTGTTTCGGGGACGTCGGCGGGCAGTGCTCCGCCGGAGGCGCGGCGGTCGGGTCGCCGCGCCTCCGGGCGGAACCGCCGCTCAGACGGTGGTGATCGGCCGGGACTGCAGCAGGTAGAGGTCCCCGGCGGCGTCGAAGGCCCACTCGATGTCCTGGGGGACCCCGTGCAGGTCGGCCAGCTTCTGACCCATCTGCGCGAGGGCGACGCACTCGTCGTCGGAGAGGACCCGTTCGGCGTCGACCACCTTCGACTTCTTCACGACGCCCTGGCGGGACAGCGTGTAGTTGTCGGGCGTGACCTCGCCGGAGACGACGGCCTCGCCGAGGCCGCGGGCGGCCTCGACGACCATCCGGTCCTTGCGGCCGTGGACGGGGTCGACGGTGAACATGACGCCGGACTTCTGGC
This sequence comes from Geodermatophilus sp. SYSU D00710, assembly GCF_054050195.1. Classification (NCBI taxonomy): domain Bacteria; kingdom Bacillati; phylum Actinomycetota; class Actinomycetes; order Geodermatophilales; family Geodermatophilaceae; genus Geodermatophilus; species Geodermatophilus sp. SYSU D00710. The sequence continues at coordinate 37,389 of NZ_JBJGYX010000023.1, read as the reverse complement.
TGTCGATCATCTGCTGGACGACGACGGCCATCGCGACGTCCTCGAGCGACCCCTTCTCCTGCCGGTAGAAGACGGCGCGGTCGGTGAAGAAGGACAGCCAGCACTCGACGACGTTGTGGAGCACCGCCTCGAGGCCGTCGGTGTTGAGGAACGTCTCCTGCTGGCCGGCGTAGCTGGCGCCCGCGGAGTCCTCGGCGCAGGCCGAGGAGCGCACGGCGACCAGGCCCTGCAGCTTCGCGTACTCGCGCTCGATGAGCTCGCGCGGGGGCCTCGCCGCGGCGACGAGGGCCCGGGCGGCGTCGATGTCCTTGCGGCGCATGGCCTCGCGGAGTGCCTCCTCGTCCACCGCGGCGGAGAACGCCGCCGAGGTGATGACGAAGCCCGGGGGCACCGGGAGCTCCTCGGCGGTCATGGTCGCGAGGCTGGCGCCCTTGCCGCCGGTCAGCTCCACCACGCGGCAGCGAGGGTCGCTGAAGGGCAGGACGAGCGGCTGGTCGTGCGTCGACACGGCGCCGGGCTGCTGCGTGGTCGGGGGCGGGAGGATCGCGGTCATCGGGTTCTCCTCAGAGGGCCGGGGCGGGCGCGGCCGGGACGGCGCCGACGATCTCGACGCGGCCTGTGGAGCCGTTGACCCGGATGCGGTCTCCGGTCGAGATGCGCCGGGTGGCGTCGGAGGTGCCGACGACGGCCGGGATGCCGAACTCGCGGGAGACGACGGCCGGGTGCGAGGCCATCCCGCCGGCGTCGGTGACGAGGCCGGAGATCTTGGTGAACAGCACGACCCAGGCGGGGCTGGTCATCCGGCAGACGATGATCTCGTCGCGCTGCACCTCGCTGAACTGCTCCGGGGAGAGGACGACCCGCGCGGTCCCCTCGACGACGCCGGCCGACGCGGGCAGGCCCGGGATCTCGCCGGCGTGCGAGGGCGCGGGGCGCTCCAGCTTCTCGGGGAAGGCCCACAGCGCGAGGTAGGGGAACGCCACGGCCTCCTTGGTGGCCGTGCCGACCCAGTCGCGGGGGCGCAGCTCGTAGGCGTCCTCGCGGGCGTCGCGACGGTCCCCGACCAGCTCCTGCGCGTCGAACGAGTTGGTGCCGGCCATGAGGCGACGAAGCTCGTTGTACTTGAGGTACATGACGTCCTCGGGGTCGTCGAGCCTGCCGTCGCCGACCAGCTTCTCGCCGATGGCGATGAGCACCAGCCGGACCCGGGCGTTGGTGCCCTGGTCGATGTAGAAGTGGTGGTCCGGGGTGAGCGGGTTCATCCGCAGGCTCAGGTCGAGCGCGCGTTTCAGCTCCTCCCGCGCCGGGCCGGGCTCCACGCCCTCGAACACCTCGGCCTTCGCCCTCTCCAGGTCCTCGGCGACGGCCTTGAGCTCGGCCGGGTAGTCGTAGTCGGACTCCAGGTAGCCGCGGACGGCCTCGACGATCGGCGCCGGGTTCTCCCGCCAGGTCGTGAAGGAGAACTCGTGGGCGTACATGGACTTGTAGCCGAAGACCTTCTGGTACGGCTCGATGTGCTCGGCGAGGAACGCGCGGCCGGCGTCGGTGGCCTCCAGGGCGCGGATCACGTCACCGGCGGTGGCGCGGGTGAAGGCCTTGGCGACCTCGCCCTGCTCCTTCTTGACCCACTCCTTGATGTTCCAGAGCTCCTCGATGGAGTCCCAGTTGCGGTTCTCCGTGGAGCTCTGCAGCCGGCCCATCAGTGCCGAGTGGTCGCCCTCGCCCTTGGCGGCGGCGATCGCGGCGTTGAGGGCCAGGGTGGAGGAGAACTGGGCGAAGTTCAGCACCCAGTGGATCTGCCAGTGCCGGTCGTGCATGTCGATCGCGTCCTCGAGCAGGATCGCGAGCTCCACCAGGCTGGCGCCGGCGTAGTCGTACTCGTCGAAGCGGACGAAGTTGCGCTCCATCTCCGGCCGCAGGCGCGTGCGCCACCAGACGAGGAAGTTCTCCGCGTAGTACGGGAGCGTCCAGCCCATGTAGCCGCCGAGCTCGGCGGGGTCCTGCGGGTCCAGCGGGACGCGCGGGGTGTAGCGGGCGCCGTACTCGGAGGCCTCGGCCGACAGACCCGGCGTCGCCGGGATCGCCGCGGTGTAGACGTAGCCGTTGACGATCTTGGAGATCCAGTCGGAGGCGAACGGGGTACCGAAGCGCCGGAACATGTAGTCGCACTTCAGCCACCACCCGCCGATGTCGGCGTACATGGGGGAGACCGGGTTAGGGATGTGCAGGTCGTCGTGCACCCAGAACAGTTCCTTCTGGCCGGCCTCCCACTGCACGGGGAACTCGTCGTCCCCGAAGAAGGTCGCCAGGACGTTGTCGTCGCTCATGCCCACTCCGGTGTAGGGGTGTCGGGATCGGTGAGGGGCGGTACGTCGGCTACCTCGCTGGGTCGGCCGAACTATCGATAATCTGGCGGACGGGTGTGATGCGCGTCAACCCCTGGACCCGATTTTCCGTGACCTGGACCGCATGCGGCGCCGCCATGGCTCTCGATGACCGTAATTGACAGCACGATCCGTGCCCGTACTATCGATGACCAGACAGGCCGCCGGGGGCGGTCCGCACCCCAGGGAGAACGAGTGGACCGGCCACTGCACCGCAACGGTGCCCTGCGTGAACAGATCAAGGACCGCATCGTCGAGCGCATCCTCGACGGCACCTACGGCCCGGGGGACCGGGTCAAGGAGAGCGTCCTGGCCGCCGAGTTCGGCGTGAGTCAGGCTCCGGTCCGGGAGGCGCTGCGCGACCTCGAGGCCATGCGGTTCATCGAGTCACAGCCGCACAAGGGTGCCCGGGTCCGGGAGGTGACCGTCGAGGAGCTCGGCCAGATCTACCCCGTGCGGGCGGCCCTCGAGGAGGTCGCCGGCCGCGAGGCCGCGACGCGCATGACCGAGGCGCAGCTGCAGGCACTGGAGGAACAGCTGGCCGGGATGCGGCAGGCCGCCGCCGACGACGACCTCCACGCGCTCCTGGTCCACGACACGCGGTTCCACGAGCTCATCGTGGAGGCATCGGGCAACCAGGTGCTGCTCGAGGTCTGGCGTTCCCTGCGGGTGGAAGCCCGGACCGTGGTGAGCGTCCTGCGCGGCCACTCCGACCTGCACGCGATCGCCGAGCTCCACCGCCCGGTCCTCATGGCCGTGCAGTTCCGCGACCCGGACCTGGCGGGCAAGGAGATGCGCGCCCACATCGAGTTCTTCGGCGCCTCCGTGGTGAAGCGCATCACCGCGTCGCAGGACGACTGACCGACCCGTCCTCCCTCTCCGAGCACCGACCCGAGCCGACGGAGGCTTCGATGCAGCAGCTCAACGACCGTGTCTTCACCGAGACGAAGGTGCGGGGGTGCAATCCCAGCTTCGTCGTCACCTCGGCCGGCCCGGTCGTGATCGACACGCCCCAGCTGCCGACCCGGGCGGTGGAGATGCGCCGCTTCGTCGAGTCCTTCGGTCGGGTCCAGTACCTGATCAACACGGAGCACCACGTCGACCACATCTTCGGCAACTACTACTTCCGTGGCGCCGGCACGGTGGTCAACCACAAGGGGCTCTACGACAACTTCATGACCGTCTACCCGGAGCTCGACCCGTTCGCGTACGCCCGGGAAGCCCTCGGCACCGACGACCCCGACGGCATCGAGCTGTTCCCGGACCGGGACGAGTACTACGAGGACCCGAACAAGGGGCAGGTCGTCTTCACCGGCGACCTGTCACTACGCGTCGGCGACCACGACTTCCACCTCCTGCACACGCCCGGGCACACACCCGGCCAGCTGGCCGTGTACGTGCCGCAGGAGCGGATGGTCTTCACCGGGGACAGCGTCTTCTGCGAGTGCCAGACGTGGCTGATGACCAGCGACGTCGACCAGTGGCTGGCGTCGCTGGAGATCATCCGCTCGCTCGACGTCGACGTCGTCGTGCCCGGCCACGGGCCGGTCACGGACCTGTCCTACGTCGACAAGCAGCGGGCGGTGCTGCTCAGCTGGAAGGCGGCCGTCGCCGAGGCCGTGGCCGCCGGCTGGACCAGGGAGGAGACCCAGGAACGGGTCAAGTTCCCGAAGCTCGGCCCGGTCGACGTCGGCCAGGAGTACATGCTCGAGTACGTCGAGACCCTCAACGCCGGCTCGCTGTTCGACAGGTTCACCGCCCGCCGAGCCGCACCGGTCCCTCCCCGCAGCTGCTGAGCCCCGACGCCGTGTGGCAGCTGCGCCATCCCGAGCGCTCCAGTGGCCCTGACGTCGTGGCCGCGATGAGGGCCCACCAGGAGCCTGCCGGTCCTGCGGTGGTCGTCGCCTGGGGAGGCGAGGCGCTCTTCGTCTGGCCGGCTGGCCTCGCGCTGAGGGGCGGAGCGGCCGTCGTCGGTGACGGGCACGGGCGCCGCTGCCGCCGAGGCGGGCGGCTCGACCCAGCGGGAGGCGGACCGATCTCGAGCCCACGTGCAGGTGCCTCACCCGCCCACCCCGGCATCGGCCACGACGGAGAACCACCGGGTCACGTTGGGCGCTGACTCCAGGCCCTCGAGCACTGTGCGCTTGTCGAGGAAAGCCGGATCGTCGTGCCAGGCCATCCAGTCCTCGCGGCTGTTCCAGGTGCCGACGATCACCCGCGACAGCGGGTCGTCCTCGGGGATCAACACCTGGCCGGAGACCCAGCCCGGCATGCGTCGTGCGGCCTCGAGGCGATCCCGCATCACTGCGTCCCACTCCTGCTCACTTCCAGGCCGCAGCGTGCTGGTGGTGAGCACGGTCATCATCGTCCGCTCCCTCGCCGAAGGATCCGCTCCTGCAGCTTCTCCGGTGTCCGTGGGTCGGGCGGTGAAACCCTGACGCCAGGGATCACCGTCGTCCCGGGGCCGGCTGGGTCTCGCCGCGGGGCGTCACGCTGTCCACTGGTCAGGCGGGGTCGGCGGCCAGGTTCCACCTCGACACGAGCCCGGCCCGTCCAGGCTCCGGCTGCCCAGACGACGCGGGTAGTCGACAGTCGGCTGACGCGACACCCCGGTCGCACCGGCCGCTGGCAGCGATGGGGAGGACGGATGGCCGACTTCACCGCGACCGCCATCAGCGAGGGTGACCACTGGGTGATCGACGTGCCGGGTGTCGGTACCACCGAGGCCGGCAGGTTCGAGGACCTCGAGGAGATGGCACTCGAACTGGTCGTCGCCATGACCCACGCAGCCCGCCAGGACGTGCACATCGATCTGCGCATCGTCTGACCAGCCATCGGCGAGGGTGTCGCTGTGACCGGACCGGAGATCGCCGGCGTCGTCGTGCGACTCCTCCGCTTCGGTTTCGTGCGGCAGGAGTGCTTCGGCTGGAGAAGACCTCGGGGCACGGCCGACCCCGCGCACAGTCAGCTCGCCCTCGACGGGGGTACCAGTGCCGATTGCACGTGGATGTGAGCGCCTCCGCCCGCAGCGACGCGGGAGGTCACCTGAGCTGTCACTGCTGTCGCAGACACGCCCGGCTGCGGGGGAGAAGTACGGCAAGGGGTACGGCAACGCGCGCCGATCGGCCATGACTGCCGGCGGGTGGCGGCGCACGCTGTGAGCCGCTGACCTGCACGTACAGCACCCGCGCGGATGTGGGCGAATGGCCCGACCGTGACTGGGGGTCGAGGGGTCGCAGGTCCACGTCCTGTCAGCCCGACAGCGGGACCGCAGGTCAGAGGCGGGCCACACGACGAGGGTGGCCCGCCTCTCGCGTGAGTACAGCAACGCGGCCGGAGGGACGGCAGCGGTCACCAGCGGAGCGCCTGGTCGAGCCGGTCGGCTGCCTCCCGCTGGGCGTCAGGTGCACGGGTGTGTCGGCTCGTGATCTCGACATCCCCAGGTGGGGGAGGGGAAGTCGCTCCGCAGTCAGCCGGCGGACGGTGACGCTCGGCTGCCCTCGGCTACGGTGACGGCATGGGTTGCTTCGCCTGCATGATCGTCCGGACCGCCGTCTAGCGGCGGTACCGCGCCAGCCGCCGAGGCGGCCAGCTCCGCTGCCCTCGTGGTGGCGGTCCCAGGCGTACCGCCGGATCGGTGTCCCGCCGGCAGCCCTCACCCACGTCCGTGCTGCCGGGCCATCCTGCCTGGTCAGGGGAGCCATGCCTCCATCGCGGCGTCTCGATCCACCCTCCGACGAGCCGGCCCCAGCTCATCCCGCAGCCGGATCCGCCGCCGTCGACGGCCGGCCCGACGGGCCGCCGTCGGCTGCTGTCCAGGCCGGCTCGCCACCGGGAACCACGGACCAGCGGGTGGCCACGCTGTTCCTCGTGGTCGGGCTGCCCGGCGCCGGGAAGACCACCCGGGCCGAGCAGCTCGCCAGGACCCACCCAGCGCTCCGGCTGACCCCGGACCAGTGGATGATCCCGCTGTTCGGCGACAACCTGGCCGGTGGAAGGCGCTTCGTCCTGGAGGGGCGGCTCATCTCGGTCGCCCTGCAGGCGCTGCGGCTGGGGACCAGCGTCGTGCTCGACTACGGGCTCTGGGCCCGCGAGGAACGGTCGGCACTGCGGTGGCTGGCCCGAGCGAACCGGGCGGCGTGCCGCGTCGTGTACCTGCCGGTGGACGAGGACGTCCAGGTCGCCCGCATCGCGCACCGTCAGGAAACGGCACCACAGCAGACGTTCCCGATGAGCGAAGCCGATCTCGATCAGTGGCGGCAGCAGTTCGAGGTCCCGGACGCCGGGGAACTCGAGGGCGGCCAGATCCCCGACCCGCCGGCGGGCTGGCCGGGCTGGACGGCCTGGGCGGCACACCGATGGCCGTCGTGCACCGACAGCTGACCTCGACCCGCCCATGTGACAGTCGCTCAGGCGCCGTCCTGACCGCCCGCGGTGCCGCAGCCGGCGTGCACCACGGGCCGGTGTCCCTTCGAGGACAGGTCGGGGGAGACGAGAGTCGTCGTGTGCAGGTGGCCGTCCGTCTCCCCAGTGCCACGTCGGCTGACGGTCGCCAACGGTCAGACGGCCGTGGATGTCCGTTCCCTCGGAGGATGGGCACTCGAACGCAAGCAGCGGCGGGTGATCCTCTGACGAGGGCCGATGTCCCGTGGTGGGCCGCTCAGGACGGTTTCCCCGGCACCCCACCGCGCGGCCGATGAACTCGTGGCCCCCGGCCGGTCCAACCTCCTGACACCCGAGGAAAGGACACCGCCATGTCGGAGCTTCTCGTCGACTTCATCACCTCCCTCGACGGCTACGCATCGGGAGAGGGATGGCCCGGGTTCTGGGGCCTCGAGGGCCCGGAGTACCTCGCATGGCTCGGCGAGCAGCCCGAGGTCACCTACCTCATGGGAGCGAACACCTACCGCCTGATGTCGGGCTTCGCCGCCGGCGAGGTCCCGGATGGTCAAGACGAGTTCAGGCCCGAGGAAGAGGCGTCCGTCGACGAGCTCACCCAAGCGCCGAAGGTGGTGTTCTCCTCCTCGCTCGCGGAGCCGCTGACGTGGGCCAACTCCACGCTGGTCCGCGACGACGCCGTCGAAGCGGTCCGCGCCATGAAGGAGAACGGCTCGGGGCTCCTCAGCACGATCGGCAGCCTCAGCCTGTGCCGGTCCCTGCTCCGAGCCGGACTGGTCGACCGCTTCCGGGTCGGGATCTTCCCGGTGATCACCGGGGCCACGGGCGCAGAACGCATCTACGACGGCTATCCGGACGTCGCCCTCGAGATGATCGGGCACCGCACCTTCGACGGCCGCATCCAGCTGGTCGAGTACGAGCCCCGCGTGCTCGAGCACCCGCCGCTCGGCGCCCCTGCGTGACGTCGCCCCGTCCGCCGGTCCGGACCGCCGCCAGAACCACAGACCGCGGTCGACCGGCCTGGGACTCCCGCGTGGGTCCTGATCGTGAGCCGGCAGGTGCGGCTGCTCCACGGCACCTGAGCTCCGCCATCTCCTGTCGCAGCGCCACTTCGGACCCAGCAACTCCCTCGGCCTCGAAGCGTGTCCCGCAGTGGGCCGCTCTGGGACGGAGGCCGGTCCCAGGGACACCCTCGAGGGGCGGGTTGCTCGTCGTCCCGGTGCTCGCCGACCGGGCCGTCACGCGCTCGTCCACTGAGCTCAGGTGTCCGGTCCCCACGCTCGAGGGTGCCGGGAGGGTGGTTGCACGAGACTGAGCGGTTGGACGGTGATGACGACCTGCTGGCAGAGCAGGCCGCCTACTACAGAGCGGCGGTGGACGAGTACGCCGTGGACGAGGACGCTGCGCGCGAGCTGGCCGGGGCACTGGGCCGGTTCGGCCCGGCCGGCGACGTCCTGGAGCTCGCCTGCGGCCCCGGTGTGTGGACCGAGCAACTGCTCCGTACCGCTGAGACCGTCACGGCCGTGGACGCCTCTCCGGAGATGCTCGCCCGCGCTCAGGCCCGCGTCGGCGCGGCGCGGGTCCGCTTCGTGCAGGCGGACCTCTTCGCGTGGAGGCCTCAGCACGAGTACGACGTCGTCTTCTTCGGCTTCTGGCTCTCCCACGTTCCACTGCACCGGTTCGAACGGTTCTGGGTGATGGTCCGTGACTGTCTGAGGCCCGGCGGTCGTGTGTTCTTCGTCGACGACAACGCCCGAACGCCCGAGGAGCTCGTCCACGGCGAGGAGTCCTCCGTCATCGAACGTCGCCTCAGGGACGGGACCGCGTACCGCGCCGTGAAGGTCCCCCACCAGCCCGCGGATCTCGAGACACGCCTCCGGGACCTGGGCTGGGACGTCACGGTCAGGGCGGGCAGCGGCCCCTTCTACTGGGGCGCAGGCACAGCCGAGGAGCCCTGATGTGCATCCGGTGCGAGATCAACGACCTGGTGACCGACGGTGCCTGGGATCGGCTGGCCGGCCTGGTGGACGACCTGCGCCACGGCCGCCGGACCTACACCCCGGGGGAGGACCTGCACGTGCTCGACCCTGCCGAGGACGAGGGCGTGGTGATCCCGATCGTGCCGGACCGGGACCCACCTGAGATCGGCGACCTGTGGGACGGTCCCGGCGGTCGGACGTTCCGCTGGGACGGGTCGGTGTGGGGCCCCTCCGAGCCGCCGCCGTGAACGGGCCGCTCGGGGACAGCGGCCAGACTCACCGCGGGGGCGGCTCCAGGAACTCGTGCGACCGGGGACTACCAGTTGCCGGCGCTGCCGGGCGCTGGGCCATCGTCGCGCGCCGCTCCCGGCGAGTGCAGCGACGGGGGCGGCCGTCGAGGCTCTCGGACCCCCACCTCGGGGCCGTCGTCCACGATGCCGAGCCGGGCGACGACACCGTTGGAACCGGTGCGGCTGCCAGGGCTCGGCTCCTGCTCGGTGATGCGTGCGCGCGACGAGTCGATCCCACACACCTCGACCAGGTCATCGACGACGATGTTCAACGCGAGGTCTCGCTCGTAACAGACGAGCCTCGCGTCATCAGGCCTGAGTCCACGCAGGTCCGGTGCTGTGACCTCGTCCATGTGGGGATCGTCCTGCACCGAGCAACCCCGGGAGCTGTTCCGGAGTGGGCCCTCCAGGGACACGTCCCCGACCCGGCTTCCCATCGACGGGTCGCCACGGCGCCTGCCGAGGAACCGTCAGGCGCTGAGCGCTCAACACTCCGGGCCACCTCCGGGGACCCCGACGTCGATGCAGTCGAGGGTGTTGGCGAACTCTCGCCGCTCCTCCGCCGTCAGGCCATCGCGTTCGAAGCGGACGACGATCCAGCCCGAGAGGTACGCCTCGCCGGCGAACTCCCGTGCCACGGCCACGGCGTCCTCCCGGTCGTCGAACCGGTACATCGTCAGCGTCTCCGACTGCACCGCCTGGATGCACGGGAGATCGGCGCCGCACAGCTCATCCGTGGCCCGACGCGCCCGGCATCATGTCCTGCGCCCACGCGTCCTCTGCCTGGGCCCAGCGGTCGAGGTCGATGTGCTCCCGGCCGCCGTAGAGGAAGTCGTCGCTGCCGAGGTGGACGGCTCCTGCACCCACGGCCGCGCCGACCGTTCCCGTGGCTGCCGCCATCCACCTGCGCACGCGACCCGCTCCCATCCGTGTGGTCCTGGCACCCGCCCACTCGCGTTCCGCGGGCGGCGCGGCGCCGCTTCGACTCGGTCGTGCCGCGACGGCGGCTTCCGGACCGCTACGGTCCTCCGCACATCTCCCCTCTGGAGGACCGGGATGAGCGAGCCGGCCGATGACCTGGCCGATCTGTTCGGTGCGGCGTCCGAGCCGCCGCCGCGCCGGACGCCGCGCTCCGCCGTCGCCGCACTGACCGTGGCGGTGCTGGCCTCCGCGGCCGCGACGGTGGTCGTCGTGGCATCGCAGCCGACGCCCCAGCCGGCTGCGACCGCTCCTACCGCGTCCCCGGTGATCGACGCAGCACCGGCGCCGACCCCCGGCCTGACCTCTCTCCCCGAGGTGGGCCATCCCCTCCCGGGCTATCGCGGGGCGCCCGTGGGGATGGCCGTCGTCGGTCTGGAGGAGACCGGAGCGACGGTGATCGTCTACGACGCCCGCGCGTGGGGCCGGACGGTCCTGCCGGACTGGGTGGTCTGCAACCAGTCGGAGACGTACTCGTCCGACGACACCCCCACCGGCGATGTCCACCTGTCGGCCGTGCCGGTCGGTGATCCCTGCCCCTGATGACGGGACGTGCTGTCGGACGTGGTGCGCGCGAGGTCGGCGCCGCGAACCGTCGGCCCGTGGATGAGTGAGTCGCAGGGGACCGGAGCGCCGCTGTCCGGTGGCGCGGGACGGTCGTTGCCGGCGTCCGCGAGTTGGGTGCTGTGCGCGGCGGTGGGACTGGCCCTGGGCATGCTGTGCCGCCTTCCGCTCGTGTTCACCTGCCTGACGGGCTCGCCGGCTGGGGTCCCGTGGATCCCACCCTCCTCGACGACGGCCTCTCCGTGGCGTTCTGGACGACGGGGACGCTGTGGCTGCTGTTCGCCCTGCTCGCCGCACCGCTGACCGGGTTCCTCCGGCGCCGCACGCCGCTGTCGGCGCGCTCGTGGTGGAGCGTGTCCGTGGCGCTGTGGTCCGCCCCGTTCGTGGCGGTCGACCTGATCGGGATGTGGAGGTAGGACCGGCTCGGTGTCCGCCTCGCCGCAGGACCCTTCAGCCCGACTGCGCCCTCGGACACAGAGCCGGTGACGGACTGTGTTGACGTCATCGGCCAGCCCCTGCGCAGAGGGCGGACCATGCCCGCCGTTCAGCCAGGGATCCCCGCCTGAGGACCCGGGAGGGGGCCGACGGTTCCGTCCTCGGGAGCACTGACGGCCTTGGCCATCGCTCTGCTCAGCAGGCCGGCCGCGACTGTCGCGGCCGCTGCGAGCGCGGAGCGGAGCAGGCGGTGTCTGCCACGCATGGCTGCCTCCTGGGGGAGCGGTCTCCCGCTTCCTACTCCGGTGGCTCGATCGCCTCAACGACGTGTCAGGTCCACGAACGCCTTGCGCGTGATGCGTCCGGACGGCGGGCCGGTCGCTGCCTGACGGACAGCGGGATGCGACGGCGAGATCTCGCCGGACCTGTGCGTCTTACAACTCGTGTGACACTGGCTGGATGGCGGACACCATCACCTTCCGGCCCGACGAGGACGCCTTGCGCGCCCTGGCCGTGCTGACCCAGGACGGCACCCCCGTCTCCGCGGCCGTGCGCAGCGCGCTCATCCGGGCCGCCCGCGCGGTCGCGGCCGAGCGGCTGCAGGCAGAGGCGGCCGAGCTGGCCGCCGATGAGGCCGACCGCGCCGAGGCGGCGCAGGTCTTGCGGGACATGGAGACGTTGCGTGCGTGGTGAGGTGTTCCGCCTCCGGGCGCCGCGCGACACCCGTGGTCACGAACAGTCCGGGCAGCGGTTCGCCGTGGTGGTCCAGTCGGACCTGCTGCCGTTGTCGACCTGGCTGGTGGCACCGACCTCGAGATCGGCGCGGGCGGCCAGCTTCCGGCCCGAGGTCGAGATCGGCGGACGGCTGACCCGGGTGCTGGCCGAGCAGACCGCCGCGGTGGATCCGCAGCGGCTGGGGGCGAGCGCCGGTCACCTCGGCTCCGAGGAGATGCGGCGGGTCGACGCGGCGCTGCGACTCGTCCTGAGCCTCTAGCGGGCGGGTCGGAGGAGCTCTGGCGGGGCGTGGCGTCGCAGTGCTGTCGATGATCCTCCCGCACGACGACCGGACCGCCCTCACCGTGCCGGTGCTGCTCGCGGTGCCGGCTTCCCTGTGGATCGCGCAGCGCCCCTGACCGCCGCGTAGGACTCAGGGCATGGCGACAGGCGGTACCGCCCTCCTGGTGCCGTGTGCGGCTCGACCTGCGCAGAGGAGTCCGGCGAACAGGCGCGGACCCGCTGCCGGTGGCCGGGGTCGAGGGGCGCAGGTCCACACCGTCGGCCCGACAGCCGTGGCGTGTGCGTGCCGGGCGTCGGTGGCGGGATTCGCAGGTCTCCCGAACGGGTAGGACGGCTGCGCACAGAGGGGTCCGCCGGGCACGAGACCAGTGGCGATGGCCACCCCGCGTCGCCGGGATGCACATCCCGGCCGGGAGTGACATGGCCGGCGAGGGGATCACCCGGGACACCTGCGTACGGATGCGTGCCACCGGGCGGTCCCGGTGACCGAGCGGTCACCGGTGTCCGCCGGCCGAGGTCCCCGGCCCGTGCACCCCGGCGCGGACGTGTGCCGGCGGCGGGAGGGACCGCCCCGTCGTCGCACTCCGAGCGGCCGACCGCCGTCGACGTCGTGGAGGCCCGGTGCGCCTTCGAGCGGCCGCCGTGCCGCCGCTCGTCGCGAGCCCGGCGCGGGCACCGGGCGCCCGGTCCCGCAGGACGACCGCCGAGTGGCCCGATGACCGGGGAGGTGAGCCGGACGGACGGGCAGCTGAGCGCGGGCGTGACGTGGCACTACGACGCCCGGCGCGGCGTGCAGTACGTCCGACCCCTGCTGCGCGGCTGGCTGCACCTGCTGTGGTTCCTGGCGTCGCTGGTCGCGGGGACGCTGCTCCAGGTCGCCGCCCAGGGGGCCAGGCAGGTGGTCGGTGTCGCGGTCTACACCGGCTGCCTCAGCGGCCTGTTCGGCGTCAGCGCCCTCTACCACCGGGGTGTCTGGGGTCCGGTCGCCGGCCGCGTCCTGCAGCGGGCCGACCACGTGATGATCTTCCTGCTGATCGCCGGTACGGCCACTCCCGTGTTGCTGCTCGCCGCGGGCGGCAGCCACGGCCTGGTGGGCCTGGTCCTGCTGTGGTCGCTCACCGCGGTGGGGATCGGGGTCCGCCTGGCCCGCATGGACGCACCCGAGTGGCTCGTCGGCGGGGCGTTCATCGGGCTGGGAGTGGTCAACGCGCTCGCCCTGCCCGCCCTGTGGACCGACGGCGGTGTCGCCGCCGCGGTGCTCGTCATCGTCGGCGGCCTGCTCTACATCGCAGGTGCCGTCGCCTACCACCGCCGCCGCCCCGACCCGTTCCCGACGGTGTTCGGCTACCACGAGGTCTTCCACGCCTTCGTCTGCGTCGCCGCCACCTGCCACTTCGTGGCCATCGGGCTGCTCGTCGCGTGAGGCGGGTCGCGGCACCCGGCGCCAGTGGAGCGCTCGCCGGGCGGCTCACCGGGCCCTGGCGCCGACGCCTGACAGCATGTGCCGGTGCGCGCCGTCGTCGTCGACTCGGTCCGGGCCCGGCCCCGGGTGCTGGAGGTGCCCGAGCCCACCGCCCCGCCCGGCGGGGTGGTGCTGCGGGTGACGGCCACGGGCGTGTGCCGCAGCGACTGGCACGCCTGGGCGGGACACGACGAGGTGGTGTTCCCGCACGTGCCGGGGCACGAGCTCGCCGGGGTGGTGGTCGAGGTCGGTGCCGGCGTCACCCGCTGGCGCCCCGGTGACCGGGTGACCGTCCCCTTCGTCTGCGGCTGCGGACGCTGCGAGTGGTGCCGGGCCGGGGAGGCCCAGGTCTGCCCGGACCAGCAGCAGCCGGGCTTCACCCACTGGGGGTCCTTCGCCGAGTACGTCGCCCTGCACGCGGCCGACACCAACCTGGTGCGCATCCCGGACGGGGTCGACCCCGTCGCCGCGGCCGCGCTGGGGTGCCGGTTCGCCACGGCCTACCGGGCCCTGGTCGGCCGCGCGCGGGTCGGCGAGGGGGAGTGGGTCACCGTGGTGGGTGCGGGTGGCGTCGGCCTGAGCGCTGTGGCGATCGCCCGCTCGCTGGGGGCCCGGGTGGTGGCGGTGGACCGCAACCCCGAGGCCCTCGCCGTGGCCGCCGATCTCGGCGCGGAGCACACCGTGCACGCCGACGGTCGCGACGTCCCGGCGGCCGTCGTGGACCTGACCCGCGGCGGCAGCCACGTCGCCGTCGACGCCGTGGGGAGCGAGCAGACCTGCGCGGACTCGATCCTGAGCCTGCGCCGGCGGGGGCGGCACGTGCAGGTCGGGCTGCTGCCGCCGGTCGACGGTCACCCGCGGGTCCCGATGGCGCGGGCGATCGGCTGGGAACTGGACCTGCTGGGCAGCCACGGGATGGCCGCGGCCGACTACCCGCCGATGATGGCGCTCGTGGAGCGCGGTTCGCTGCAGCCGCAGCGGCTGGTCGAGCGCACCATCGGTCTGGAGGAGGCGGCCGCCCTGCTGCCCGTGTTCGACCGGGCGACGGTCGCCGGGATGACCGTGGTCGACCCCGGCCGCTGACGCGGGCCGGGAGCCCGGGCACGACGACCCGGCGGCCGGGTACGTTGCTGACGGAGCCGCGCCGGCGGCTCCGGACAGGTCGTGCAGCCGGCCTGGCAGATCACGGGCCACCCGCCAGGGACGGCCCGTCCCGGGGTCGCGACCCCTCGTCGACCAGCCGGGCGCGACGGAGCGGACCGCGATGAGCACCGACCACGACCAGCCGCCGCCCGGACCCGGGGACGTCCACGACGCCTTCGCCGAACTCGGGCGGATGTCCTTCGACGACAGCTCCCTGGACGGGATGCTGCAGAAGGTCGCCGACCTCGCCAAGCGCGTGACACCCGGCGTCGAGGAGGCCTCGATCAGCCTGGTGGTCAACGACCGGGCCACCACCGCCGCCTACACCGGCAAGCTGGCGATCGACCTCGACGAGTCCCAGTACGGTCGCGGCTACGGCCCCTGCCTGGAGGCGGCGGTCGGTGAGGAGATCCGGGAGATCACCGACGCCCGCGAGGAGACGCGCTGGCCCGACTACGCCCGGGTGTGCGTCGAGCGCGGCTCGCTGAGCTCCCTGTCCGTCCCGGTACCGGTACGGGAAGCCGTGCACGGTGCGCTGAACCTCTACGCGGTCGAGGCCGACGCCTTCGACGACGAGGCCAGGGACGTCGCCCGGGCGTTCGCCTCCTACGTCGCCGTGGCGGTGCACAACATGCACCTCTACGAGAGCACCCGGGACCTCGCCGAGAACCTGGACCGGGCCATGCAGACGCGGGCGGTGATCGAACAGGCCAAGGGCATCCTCATGAGCCAGCGCCGCTGCGACGCGGCAGCGGCCTTCCACCTGCTCGCGGCCGCCTCGCAGCGGTCCAACCGCAAGGTCCGCGACATCGCCCAGGACATCGTCGACGGCGTCAGCCGCCCCTGAGACAGCCCGCAGCGGGCGGCGCCGGCGACGTCCTTCGCGTGCGGACGACCGGACGTGGGTGTTCGCGCGAGTCCGTTCCGGTCGGCCGCCGCACGTGCCACAGTTCGGGGGTGGATGAGAACAGTCCCCGTCCCGGGCAGGGGCCGGGAACGCAGCGTCCCGAGACACCCGAGACCGCCGGACGTAACCACCGTGGGCGGCCGTCCTCGCAGGCCACCGGGGAGGCCGTGCGGGCGGACCTCTCGCGGGTGATGGCCGACCTCGCGCGGGAGATGCAGCGCCACACCGACGCCAGCTCGGTGATGCAGGTCATCGTCGCCGCCGTGCGGGGGACGATCCCGGGAGCCGACGAGGCCAGCATCAGCCTGGTGCAGTCCCGGCGGCGGGTGGTGTCGGCAGCGGTCACCGGTGAGGTCGCGCGACGCCTCGACGACCTGCAGCAGGAGGCACACCAGGGTCCGTGCCTGGACGCCATGTACGAGCAGCGGACCGTGCGCGTCGACGACCTGGCCACCGACCCTCGCTGGCCGGAGCTGAGCCGGAGGGCCCTGGCGCAGCTGGGCGTGCGGAGCATGCTGTGCTTCCAGCTGTTCGTGCACGAGAACGACCTCGGGGCGCTGAACCTGCTGGCTCGCCGGTCCGCGGCCTTCACCGACGAGTCCGAGCACGTCGGCCTGCTCTTCGCTGCCCACGCCGCCGTCGCGGTCGCCGACGCCCAGGACCTCGACCACATCGCCACGGCCCTGGGGAGCCGGGACCTGATCGGCCAGGCCAAGGGCATCCTGATGGAGCGGTACAAGATCACCGCCGAGGTGGCGTTCGCCCTGCTGGCGAAGACGAGTCAGGACACGAACCAGAAGCTGCACGTGGTGGCCGAGGAGCTCACCCGGACCGGCGCCCTCGGCCGCTGAGGCCCCGTCCGGGATCAGGCGGTGGCGCTGTCCTCCCCGTGACGTGTCGCCGGCCGCGGTGACGCGGGTGGCGCGTCCTCCGCCTGCGGCCGCGTGGTCCCGCTCGCGCCGTCGAGGTCCAGCAGCCTGGCGATGACGGCGCGGAGCTCCTCCGCCGGCGCAGGATCGCGAGTCGGGCCCGGCGGTGGGGTGGCCAGCGGGACGCGGGCCGCGCGGTACAGCTCCTCGAGCCGCTCGTTGACGGCGACGGCGAGCACGTTCTGGTCGAAGTCGGCCAGCGGCAGGAGCCCGTTGAGGTAGGCGTCGAGGTCGAACAGGTCGCCGTTGCCGCCGAGGGCGATGTAGCGCAGCCACAGCTCGCGGACGGTCATCTCCGCGCGCAGCCGCGCGGCCTCCACCCGCTCGTGCCGGTCCTGGTCCGTCACCTCGGCCGCCCGTCGACTCAGGACGTCGGCGGTTCGCCGACGCCGCGGGGGAGCGCGGCGAGGAGGTCCCGGGCGATGTCGTGCACCGGACGGCCGGTGCCCTCGGCGGCGGCGGCCAGCCGGGCGAAGGCGACCTCCCGGTCCGGCGCGCCGCGGGCCAGCAGCACGCCGATGGCCTGGCTGACCACGTCCCGGCCGGCCAGGGCGTCGGTCAGCCGGCGACCGAGCTCCCGGGCGCCGGACAGGTCCCGGGTGGCGGCCAGCAGGATGGCCGCCTGCCGGGCGAACAGCGTCATCACCTGTTCGTCGTGCTCGTCGAACCGGCCCGGCTGCAGCCCGTACAGCTTGATCGCGCCGATCGACGTCCCGTCGGTGACCAGCGGGGCGCTCAACGCCGACCGGACGCCCAGCCGGGTGGCCTGCTCGCTCCATCCCGGCCAGCGCCGGTCGCCGGCGACGTCGTCGATGCGCACGAGCTGCCCGGTGCGCCAGGCGGTCAGGCACGGGCCCTCGTCGAGGGAGTACTGCAGGGCGTCGGCCTGCGTGGCCAGCTCGCTCGTCGCGGCCATCGTGCGGGTGCCGTGCTCGTCGACGACGGTGACCGCCGCCCCGTCGGTGCCCGGCGCGGTCGCCGACGCCAGCGCGGTGACCAGCTCCACCGCCGACCGGACCGTCTCCTGCGACAGCACCAGGCCGGCCATCTGCACCAGCGTGGCCGCCAGCCGCTCCGGACCCTCCGAGCCCCTCGGCCCGTCCGGCCCCGTGACCGCGTCAGGCCCGACCGGAGGCATGCCGCCCTCCTGGGAGCGCTCCGGTCCGGGGAGGACGCGCCGGGCGGGCCGCGGAGCCGTCCGGAGCTGCCGCAGGCGCGGCGGGGGTCCGGCCCGTACGGCGGCCGGCGGGCGCCGGGGTGGTCCGCGCGACCGGCGTCAGCACGTCGCCCAGCCCGGCCAGCGTCAGCACCCCTCGCACGAACGGGCGCGCACCGATCACGACCACCGTGGCACCGGCGTCCGCGGCGGCACGCCGGACGTCGGCCAGCGCCCGCAGCCCGGAGGCGTCGCAGAAGGTCAGCCCGGTCACGTCCAGGACCCAGGCCGGCGCGGCGGCGGCGGCCAGCGCCGGACACGCCGCGGTCAGGTGCCGGCAGGTCGCCCGGTCCAGCTCACCGGTCACCACGACCCGCCGGGTCGGGAGGTCGAGGGTCACCAGCAGCCCGGCCACGGCCGGTTCCGGTGAGGAGAGGGAGGTCGTCGTCACGGCACGTCCTGGACTCGGATGCGCGCCACGGCAGCCGGCCCCGATCGCCGGGCTCACGACGGCTGAGCGCGCACGAATCGGGCCGGGTGTTTCGACCCGTCCGTCACGGTAGCCCGTCCCCGGTACCGGCGGCCAGTGGCGGTCCGGGCCGGCCACCGTCTCCACCACCGTGGGGCGGCCTCACGCCATGCCGGACGCCGCCAGCGGGTCGTAGTCGGGCCGGCGGAGGAGGCCGTGCAGTTGGCGACGCCGGACCCCGGTGTTGCTGCCCTCGATGATCGGGTAGGCCAACGCGTCGGCGAGGAGGTCCATGAGCGGGAAGCTGCGGTCGTACGCCGAGACGCCGACGATCTTGACCAGGTCGTTGATGACCGCGACGCCGGTCTCGGAACCGAGGACCTTGGCGTGCAGGGCCAGCTCCAGCGCGGAGGGGTGTTGCGACAGCACGGCGTCCAGCGCCCGCCAGCTCAGCAGGCGCACCGCCTCGATCCTGCCCTTGGCGTCGGCGAGCACGTCGGCGACGGCCTGGTGCTCGATGATCGGCACCGCGCCGCCCCGCTTCTCGGTGAGGGCGAAGCGATGGGCGACGTCGAAGGCCGCGCGCATGGCCGCGACCGCGAACGTGCCGATCGAGGCGCCACTGCCGAGGAACGCGCTCCGGGTCAGCGCGACCCCCTGGCCCTCGGCGCCGATGAGGTTGCCGCGCGGGACCCGCACGTCGTGCAGCCTGATCCGGGAGGTCAGGCAGCCGCGCAGGCCCACCAGGTCGTAGTGCTCCTCCACCTCGATCCGGCCGGCCAGCTGCGCCCGCTCGGCGACGACGAGGGAGATGCCGCCCGGGGTGCGGCAGACGATCGTCATGACGTCGGGGCCGTCGCCGTCCCACCCGGACAGGTGCGACGCCCATGCCTTGCGCCCGTTGACCACCCACTCGTCGCCGTCGAGCTCGGCGGTGGTGCGGGTGCCCTCAGCGGGGGCGGGAGCGTCGAAGTTCGCACTCCCTCCCGGCTCGCTGTAGGCCATCGCGGCGACGGGCGCGCCGTGGTCGACGAGGAAGGGTGCGACGAACCGCTCGATCTGCTCCGGGGTCCCCGCCTCGTACACCGGTGCCAGGGCGATCAGCGGGCCGGCCATCGAGATGACGAAGTCCGGGCTGCGGGTGGCCCACTCCTCGATGAAGATCGCCGCGTCGACCCCGCTGGAGGCCGTACCTCCGAACGGCACCGGGATCAGACCTCTGAGGAAGCCGGCGGTGACCGCCTTCTCGAAGACCGGTCGGGCGAGCACCGCCCGGGTGAGCGGGTCCGGCTCCGCCCGCACGGCGGCGGCGAGGTCGCGCAGGTGCTCCTCGGCGAACCGGCGGGCGACCGCCTTGAGCTGCTCCTGCTCGGGGGTGAGGGTGAACGACACGGTCATCGCGGTGCTCCTCGCTGACGGACCCGGCGGTGCCCGGGGCACCGGCCAGGGTCGCCCCGCTCGCCCGGGCCGTCCTGGCTCCGGGTGCACGGATCCCGTGCAGTTCGTGCACCCCGCGGAGCGTGGCCGGGACGCCGTCGGCCCGCCTCCCGACCGGCCGTTCAGCGCGTGGTGGCGTGCGACGTCCGCGGGCCGGTCGTGGCCGACCGGCGCACGTCCCGGGGACTGGCGCCGAAGCGGCGGCGGAAGGCGCGGCTGAACGAGGTGGGGTCGTCGAAGCCGTGCGCCGCGGCGATGTCGGTGACCGTCCGGGAGACCCCCGGATCGGCGAGCAGGTCGGCGCAGCGGTCGAGGCGGTGGGCGCGCACCGTGGCGGCGAAGGAGTCCTCGGACCCGGCGAAGACGTTGTGCAGGGTCCGGGGGGAGATGGCGAAGTGCCGGCAGACGGTGGTCACCGACAGGCTGCGGTCGGTCAGGTGGTCCCGCACGTGCTGCACCACGGCAGCCCGCAGGGCGGTGCGGTCGATGGCGCCCGGGCTCCCGGCGGGAGCTGCCGTGGCCGCGGCGACCGCCGACGCCAGGGCCTGCTCCAGGTCCCGCAGGGTCGTCCGCTCGCCGGCCTCGCCCACCTGCCACAGCGCCGTCATGAGGGCGGTGACCGCCCCGCCGGCGCCCGTGCCGTCCAGACCCACACCCGTCCGTGGCCGCCGGCCGGCCAGCCGTGACCGCAGCTGCTGGTGCGGGATCCGGAACGACAGCATCTGCCACTCGGTGTCGAAGTCGAAGTGGTACGGCTCGGTGGTGTCCACGACGACGAACTGCCCGGGCTCGACGACCGACTCCTCGCCGCCCTGGCGGGTGTGGCACCGCCCGGCGAGCTGGAGGTTCACGAAGTAGAACTCACCGTCGGTCGCCGCGACCTCGCGCGGTCCGTGGTCGGTGGCCTGCGGCTGGGAGAAGATGCGCGCGCGGTTGACCTCGACCAGTGGCCGGGTCTCCACCGTGGCGGCGAACCCCGGACCGCTCCCCTCGCGGCGCGGGGTCAGCGGGACGAACGCCTGGCAGATGACCTCGTGCCAGTAGTCGAACTGGTCCCTCTCCGGCAGGCGTGTGACGTCCCAGACCGCCACTGGCCGTCCCTCCCACGTGACGTGCGCTGGCCGCGGAGCCCGGCGGAGGCCGGGACGACGGTCGAGATCCTCCCGCCGGCGGCGGGTCGGGGGAAGGCTCGGCCGCGCCGGGGCACGAGCGACTCGAGGTCCTCGAGGGTCGACAGGTCGGACACCGCTCGCGGACGGGGAGCGCTCGACGTCTCCCGCGTGGCGCGTGGTGGACTCGGCGCGGCGCCGCTGGGGCGTCGTCCGTCGACGGGTGCGGAGGTGGCGGCGTGCCGGTGCGTCCGCTGGGGCTCGTCCTGCTCGTGGCGCTCGCCTCCGCCGTCGCGCAGGCCTTCGGCCGGTTCTCCTACGCCCTGCTCCTGCCGGCGATCAACCGCGACCTGCTCGGGTCCTACGCGCTCGCCGGGCTGGTCGCCACGGCCAACGTCACCGCCTACCTGCTCGGCACCGTGGCGGTCAGCGCGCTGTCGCGCCGCGCGCGGCCGGCGGCGCTCATCAAGGCCGGGCTGGCCTGCAGCGCGCTGGGGCTGGCGCTGCTCACCCGGGCCGAGGGCGCCGGGACCCTGGCGGCCGGGCTCACGCTGACCGGCGTGGGCGGCGCCTTCATCTGGGTGCCGGCGCCCGGCCTGGCCGGCTCCGTCGTCCGGCCCGCCCGCCGCGGGGCGGCGATCGGCGTCGCCGGCTCGGGCATCGGCGGCGGCATCGTCCTCGCCAGCGCCCTCACCTGGTCCCTGCAGGCCGCCGGCGGAGACGCCTCCTGGCGCACGGTGTACCTGGTGGAGACGGCGATCGCCGTCCTCGCCCTCGTGCTGTGCCTGCTGCTCCTCCGCCCGGCCCGGCACCGTGACGACGACGTCCCCGTGCGCACCGGCGCGCTGCGGCGGGTCCCCGGGTGGATCGGCCTGACCGGCGGGTACGCCGCCTACGGCCTGGCCTACTCCGTCTACACCAGCTACCTGGTCACCGCGCTGGAGGACGACGCCGGCTTCTCGCCCGGCCACGCCTCGGCGGTGTACACCCTCGTCGGCGTCGGGCTGGTCGCCGGCGGGGTCGTCCTGGGGCCGCTGTCGGACCGGTGGGGGCGCGGTCCCACGCTGGTCGGCGGCTACCTCCTCATGGCCGCGGCGATCCTGCTCGTGCCCTTGGGCGTGGAACCCCTCGCGTCGGCGTCGGCGCTGCTGTTCGGGCTGACGATGTCCGGGCTGCCGGCCGTCATCGCCGCCCGCCTGTCGGACTCCCTGACCCCGCGGGAGTTCGCGGGCGCCTTCGGCCGCTGCACCCTGGCCTTCGGCCTGGCGCAGCTCGCCGGCCCGCCGCTCGGTGGCTGGCTCGCCGAGACGACGGGTGGTTTCCTCGTCCCGTTCCTGCTCGGCGGGCTCGTGGCGGGCGCCGGCGCGGCGCTGAGCCTCGACGTCGTGCGCAGCTCGCGGGTCGGCGCCCTCCCGTGAGCGGCAGCCGGTCAGGAGCGCCGAGGCGCCCGGAGCGGACCGCCGCGACGGCGGTGGGGTGGCTGCCGCGCTCGTGGTGGCACTCGGGGACACCTACGCGCGTCGGACCGCGTAGCGCAGCAGGACGACACCGTTGCCGAAGGGCCGGGTCTCCACCAGCTCCAGGTCGGTCGGGTGGTCGGCGGTCTCGAACAGCCGCCGGCCGCGGCCGACGACGACCGGGTTGACGTAGAGCCGGTACTCGTCGACGAGGTCCAGCCGGCGGAAGGTCTCGACCAGGTCGACCCCGCCGAGCGTCATGTCCCCGCCGGGCTGCTGCTCGAGTGCGCGGATCTCCTCGGGGTCCACCGCTGCCCGCAGTGAGGCGTTGGGGCCGACCTCCTGCAGCGTGCGGGAGAAGACGATCTTCGGCACCGCCCGCCAGATGCCGGCGAACTGCCGCATGGTGGGCGGGTTGTCCGGGTCCTGGTCGGCGGTCGGCCAGAACGCCTCCATCAGCTCGTAGGTGACCCGGCCCTCGAGGAAGGCGCTCATGGTCGCGAGGTGCTCGTTGAAGTGCGCGTGCAGGTCCTCGTCGACGCGGTGCCAGCTCAGGTCGTGATCGGGCCCCTCGGAGTAGCCGTCCAGTGACAGCATCATCTGCACGACGATCTTCCGCATGCGTCCTCCCGGTCCACGGCTCGGTCCGGGAGCTCCGACCGGCGGACGCAGCCGATCTCATCGGTCGCGCCGGTTCCCGACCGGCCAGGAGTCCACGCGGGTGGGGCCGGTGCGGCGGCGGCGGTCAGGGCCCGGGAGCCGCGGTGAGGCGCCGGTACTCGGCCTGGATGACGTCGTAGCACTCGCACGCCGCGTCGTGCAGGGCGTCGGCGTCGACGACGGTGATCCGCCCGCGGGCGTAGCGGATGACCCCGGCCTGCTGCAGCACCCCGGCGGTGAGGGACACCGTGCCGCGGCGCACGCCCAGCATCTGGGCCAGGAACTCCTGGGTGAGGCTGAACTCGTCGGCACCCACCCGGTCGCGGGTCTGCAGCAGCCACCGGGCGCAGCGCTCCTCGGTGGTGTGCAGGCGGTTGCAGGCGACGTTCTGCGCCAGCTGCACCATCGTCGCCTGCGTGTAGCGGTGCAGCAGGTCGTGCAGCGCGCCGTCGGAGGTGAGGAACCGGCGCAGGTCGCCGGTCGCCAGGCGCGCGGCGGTGCCGGCGACCTGGCAGAAGCAGTCGTGTGGGCTCTCGGCGGTCCCCAGGAACGCCGACAGGCCCGACATCCCCTCGAACCCGACCGTGGCGACCTCGATCGTCGCCTCGCCCTCGACGGTGGCGACCACCGACAGGACGGCGTCGACGGGGAACCAGACGTGCTCGATGAACTTCCCGGCCTCGTACACCTCGTCGCGGACGTCGAGCGGGACGACCTCGAGGAGCGGCTCCAGCCTGCGGAACTCGTCCGCGGGCAGGAGGCCGAGCAGGACGTTGCGCCGCGGATCCGGTGCGGTGCTGTCGGTCGGCACGGGCCGCCTCCCGATCGGTCGGGCGGTGCTCCCGTCGTCTCCGGGGCGATCAGGCTACTCCCGGAGGACCGGGGTCAGGCCGGCACGAGCGGGGGGGGGCAGCCGGGCCCACGGCGGTACGGGGACGGCGAGCAGGTCTGCCGCGCCCGGTGCCATCGTGTACGCCACCAGCGCGGGGGCGACGAGCGGCAGCGGCAGGGCGTGCTCGACGCAGCCGGTGGCCAGTGCCGCGCTGGGCATGCCCGGCGCCTCGGCGTCCTCGGGGTCCTGGACCAGCACCCGCCCGCCCACCCGCCGCACCGCGCGGACGCCTGCGGCCCCGTCGGACAACCGGCCGGTCAGTACCACGGCCAGCACGCGCGGGCCGAACGCGGCGGCCGCACCGAGGAGGAGCGCGTCCGCAGCCGTCGCCGTCGGGTGGGACCGCAGCGTCAGCAGCCCGTCCGCGGCCAGGTCGGCGGTGGTCCCCGCCGGCAGGACCGTCACCCCGGGGACCAGCGGACCCGGTGTGGCGGTCCGCACCGGGAGGTCCGCCCGGGCGCGCAGCAGGTCGGTCAGCAGGTCCGGGTGGCCGGGACCGCGGTGCTGCACCACCAGGACCGGTACGGGGAAGTCGGCCGGCAACCCCGACACGACGGTGCGCAGCGCCCGCGGACCGCCGAGACTGGCGGCCAGGACGACGACGGAGAAGCCCGGGCGCCGGTCGGGAGCGGTCGGCGTTCCCACCCGATCGACGGTACTCCTGTGTCAGGTCCCTGACACAGCGGCGCGCGTCCTCGGCGCGGCGCGGCTACGACCGGTCTGCCGGTCCGGCGTCGGGGGACCCGTCGCGGTCGGCCCGGGCGGCGGCGCGGTCGCCGGCGGCGCGGCGGCGGTCGGCCCGGGCGGCCGCGCGGTCCCGGGCCGCCGCCGCACGATCGTCCTCCGCGGCACGGCGGTCGGCTGCGTCGGCCGCCCGGTCGGCCGCGGCCTGCGCTCGGTCGGCCTCGGTCCACGCCCGGTGGCTCGCCTCGACCTCGGCGTCGACGGCTCGCTGTTCACCACCTGCCCCGGGAGGTGCCGCGCGGCTCGCTCGTCCGGCACGGCGCTCGGCGGCGGCGACCTCCCTGCGGTCGGCCTCCTCGCCGCGCAGGTCGGCGCGGTGGTCGCGTCCGGTGGCCTCCTCGTCGCGCCGGCGAGCGTCCTGCTCCCGGCGCTCGGCCGCGTCGTCCCGATCACGGGCGGCCCGGTCGCGGTCCCGGGCCTCGTCCTCCCGTGCCCGGTCGTCGGCGGGCGGCCGGCTCGGGGCACCCGCCGGTTCCGCGTCGGGGGCGGTGGCCGCCGGCCAGCGTTCCGCCCGCAGCCGCTCGTGCTCCGCACCCCGGAACGCCGCCGCGGCCTGGCGTAGCAGTCGCTGCGCGTCCTCGAGCCGGGTCTCCCGCAGTGCCCGATCGGCCATCTCGAGGAGCGTGGCGGCGATGCGGCCCTCGGTGGCGGCGACCGCCTGAGCGCCTCGGCGCAGCCGCTCCTGGAGCTCTCGCACGTCCCGCCGGAGGCGCTCGGAGGCGTCCCGGGCGGAACCGGGCGCGTCGCCACCGGGCGCCTCGCCACCGTGCGCCTGCTCGGGGGCGGGCCGCTCCTCGGGACCCTCCATGCAGTCAGGGTTCCCCCGGCGGAGGCCGTCGACAAGGGCCGGTACGGGGTGTCGCCCGTGTCGGCAGCACGACGGCCGCGGGCGAGCAGGTCCTGCACGGTGCCGGCTGGGCGCTCGTCGGCGTCCCGTGGCCGGGACGCGACGGGGTGGGACGGCGCGTCAGCCGGCGTGCTGCCCGGGTGCTCCCGCGGCCGCCTCGACCACCGCCCGGGCCCGCTGCGCCTCCTCCCGCGCACGCGCCGCACGGGCCCGGTACCTCCTGGCCGCGTCGGTGCGGCCAGCCGCCTCCGCCCGGACCGCCAGCGCCTCGAGGGTCCGGCCCGTGAGGACCGTGGTCTCGACCAGGCAGGCGGCCAGGGCGACGGCACGGTCGGTGGCCGTGCGGATCCTCTCCTCGGGCAGCAGCTCGAGGTAGGGCACCCGGGCCCACACGCTCTTGTGGTCCCCCGCGACGTCCCAGCCGTGCGACCCGCAGAGGTGGGCGACCACGGACAGGCCCATGCCGCCGTGTTCCGGATCGCGGTCGAGCGCCGGCACCGGCGACCGGCCGGTGGCGGCGTCGTCGACGGCCACCAGCCAGCCGAGGGGAGCGGCGGTGACGGCCACGTGCACCGGGGGGCAGCCGTGCCGCAGGGCGTTGGAGGCCAGCTCCTCGACGACCAGCAGCAGCCGCTCACCGTCGTCGGCGCCGCGGGGCAGCCCACCGCTGCGCAGGACCGCGCGCAGTCCGCGCCGCAACCCCGCGAGGGCGGCGAGGTCGGCCGGCTGCTGCTGCCACGCCGTCCCGCCGTCGGGGGTCGTTCGTGGCGGGGGTCGGCGCGCCCACACGCTCACACCCATGCGCCCCGTCCTCCGTGTCGGGCTCCGCTGGGGCGCGGGTCGGTCCGCGCGCAGGCGGGTGCACGCCGGCGGACCCGTCTGTTCCAGCTCCGTCCGATCCGCGGTACCCAGCCGGAGCGGGCGCATGCACGGAGGTGCTCAGCCGCGCCGCCGGACCTAGTCTGGAGGGGCTCGGGAACTGCCCGTAGGGGGGGATCGGAGCGGCATGGTGGCACCCGATGACCTGTCGCTGGCCTGCCGGCTCAGCGGCCTGAGCGCCGGTGAGCTCTGGTGCCGGTACCTGGCGATGGGTGGCGACCGGTCGCGGTTCCAGTTCGACGCCCGTCTCGCCGGGGCCGCGTGGCCGGAGCAGGAGGACCGGTACCTCGCGGTGGTCGCCGACGAGGCCCTCCGCGACGTCGGTCTGCGGATGTGGCCCGAGGACACCGTGCCGGTGGACGCCCCCGTCCTGGACGCCCTGCTCGCCGGGGACGATCCCGGGCTGGGCCGGACCGCCACCGCGGTGCTGCGGACCCGTGCCCAGACGAGCCGGCTGACGGTGCTGTTCCAGCGGTGCGCCCGTGCCCGCGCCGATGCCCGCGACGTCCGGAAGCAGGCGCGGGCGGCCCAGCGGACCGGCGACGTCCGTGGCCCCGAGCCGTGGCGCAGCCACTGAGCGGGGCGGCAGCCGACGGGGGCACTACGGTGCTCGCAGGACCTCGCGAGGGGTCCGGTGCGGAGACGGAGTCCGGTCGTGGCGCGACGTGATCTCGTGGTGGTCGGCGCCTCGGCGGGTGGCGTCGAGGCACTGCGCACCCTGCTCGGCACCCTGCCGGTGGACTTCCCGGCGGCGGTGCTGGTGGTGCTGCACATCCCGTCGACCGGACGCAGTGCGCTGCCGGAGATCCTCGGCCGGGTCTGCCCGCTGCCGGTCCACCGGGCGGTCGACGGAGCCCCGCTGCGGTCGGGCGCGGTCACGGTCGCCGTTCCCGACCACCACCTGCTGGTCGTGGAGGACCGCCTGATGCTCTCGCGCGGACCGCGGGAGAACGGCCACCGCCCGGCCGTGGACGCGCTGTTCCGCTCCGCGGCCCGGGCCGCCGGCCCGCGCGTGGTGGCGGTCGTCCTGTCCGGGGCGCTCGACGACGGGACGGCGGGGACGATCGCCGTCCGCGAGCGCGGCGGCGTGTGCGTGGCCCAGGACCCCGAGGACGCGCTCTACCCGAGCATGCCCGCCCACGCCATCGAGGAGGCCGCCGTCGACCACGTGGCCCCGGCGGCGAAGATGGGCCCCCTGCTCCTCGACCTGGTGACCGAGGAGGTCGTGGTGGACCCCCCGGCCGTGACCGAGCTGATGGACAAGGAGGCGGCGATGGCGGAGTTCGACGCCGCCGCGCTGAACGACGACGACCGGCCCGGCGTCCCGTCGGGCTTCGGCTGCCCGTCCTGCAACGGCGCCCTGTTCACGATCACCGAGGGCGGCCTGGAGCGGTACCGGTGCCGCGTGGGCCACGCCTGGTCGCCGGAGGCGTTGGCCGCCGAGCAGTCGGAGGCCCTGGAGGGGGCGCTGTGGATGGCACTGCGCGGGCTCGAGGAGCGGGCGGCGCTGAGCCTGCGCATGAGGGACCGGGCCCGCCGGCGCGGGCACGCGCACACCGCGGACACGTTCTCCCGGCGCCACGACGAGGCGCACGCCGCCGCCCTGCTGATCCGTCGCCTGCTGCGCGGCGGCGAGCTCGAGGGCACCGCCGTGCCCGAGCAGGCGGGGGAGCAGTGACCCGGTGACCCACCAGCAGCCCGGGCCCGACGACGTCGAGAACGGCGTCGAGGACGGGGACGACCTGCCGGCCGACGAGGCGCCGGCGGACCGCGGGGGAGACGTCGACCCCGACTTCGAGGCCCTGCTGGTCTACCTGCGCGAGCAGCGCGGGTTCGACTTCACCGGCTACAAGCGGCCCAGCCTCGTCCGCCGCGTGCGCCGGCGGATGGCCGACGTGGGCATCTCGTCGGTGAGCGACTACCAGGACTACCTGGAGGTCCACCCCGACGAGTTCACGCCGCTGTTCAACACGGTGCTGATCAACGTCACGAGCTTCTTCCGCGACGCCGCGTCCTGGGAGCACCTGCGCGACGACGTCCTCCCCGAGGTCCTGGCCGCGGCGGGGCCGACGATCCGGGTGTGGAGCGCCGGCTGCGCGTCCGGGCAGGAGGCCTACAGCCTCGCGATCCTGCTCGCCGACGTCCTCGGTGCCGACGAGTTCCGGCAGCGGGTGAAGATCTACGCCACCGACGTCGACGAGGAGGCGCTGGCCCAGGCCCGGCAGGCCTCGTTCACCGAGCGGGAGCTGGTCGGGCTGACCCCGGAGCAGGTCGAGGCGTACTTCCAGGCCGACGGCGCCCGGTACACCTTCCGCAAGGACCTGCGCCGGTCGGTGATCTTCGGCCGCAACGACCTGGTGCAGGACGCCCCGATCTCGCACGTCGACCTGCTGCTGTGCCGCAACACGCTCATGTACTTCAACGCCGAGACCCAGAGCCGGATCCTCGGCCGGCTGCACTTCGCGCTCAACCCGTCGGGGGTCCTGTTCCTCGGCAAGGCGGAGATGCTGCTGTCGCACAACCAGCTCTTCGTCCCGGTCGACCTCACCCGCCGGTTCTTCCGCAAGCGGAGCACGCGACCGGCGCCGGAGCGGCCGGCGGTCCCCGCACAGTCGGCCGACGCGCCGCCGTTCGACGAGCGCAGCCTGTCCCGGCTGCGGCAGGAGGTCATGCTCTCGGCGCCGACCGCCCAGCTCGCGCTCGACGCCGACGGGCGGGTGGCGATGGTCAACCGCCAGGCCGAGCACGTGCTCGGCGTCGAGGACCGGGACGTCGGCCGCCCGTTCCAGGACCTCGAGAGCTCCTACCGCCCGGTCGAGCTGCGCGGCGCGATCGCCGAGGCGGTGGCCGAGCGCCGGCCGGTCTGGCTGCGCGGGGTCGAGCGCCGGCGGCCGGGACAGGAGGTCACCGTCTTCGACGTCCAGGTCCGCCCCCTGTACGGCGAGGGCGGCGCCCTGCTGGGCACCACGATCATCTTCGTCGACGTGACGCAGTACCGGAGGCTGCAGACCGAACTGGAGTACGCCAACCGGCAGCTCGAGACCGCCTACGAGGAACTGCAGTCGACCAACGAGGAGCTCGAGACCACCAACGAGGAGCTCCAGTCCACGGTCGAGGAGCTCGAGACCACCAACGAGGAGCTCCAGTCGACCAACGAGGAGCTCGAGACCATGAACGAGGAGCTCCAGTCGATGAACGACGAGCTCCACGCGACCAACGAGGAGCTGCGGGGCAGCACCGACGAGGTGACCGCGCTCAACGAGTTCATGGCCGGCGTCCTCGGCAGCTTCCGCGCCGGGGTGGCCGTGGTCGACCCGGCGCTGCGCGTGCTGGCCTGGAACGCCGCCGCCGAGGACCTCTGGGGGATCCGCCAGGACGAGGTGAGGGGCCAGCACCTGCTCAACCTCGACATCGGCCTGCCGGTGTCGCAGCTGCACCCGCTGCTGCGCCGTCAGGTGGCCGAGCAGGGTCCCTCGCACGACACCGTCGAACTCGACGGCGTCAACCGGCGGGGCCGGCCGGTCCACGTGCGGGTCACCGTCAGCGCCTTCTTCCAGCGGACCGGCGAGCGCGGCGGCGCGGTCATCGTGATGGACCCGAGCGAGCGCTGATCCGGGCGATCACGTCCCGGTCGCCCTCGACGACGAGCCGCGCCAGGTCGCGCAGCTTCACGTTGAGGTGGGAGCTCAGGGTCACCAGCCGGGCGAACGCCTCGTCGGCGTCCACGCCCAGGCGGGCCATCATCACCCCCTTGGCCTGGTCGATGACGGCCCGGGAGGTGAGCGCGCGCTCCAGGTGGGCGGCGAGGGTGCGCAGCGACTCCCGCTCGCCCACGCTCTGCAGCACCCCGGTCGCCGCGGCGGCCGCCAGCTCGCCGATGCGCCGGTTCGCGGGCCCGAAGGCGTGCGGCCGGGCCCCGTAGATGTTGATGACGCCGATGCTCTCGTCGCCGTCCAGGACGGGGACGGCGAGGACGCTGCGCACGGCGGCGGAGCCGGAGGCCGCGGCCAACCGCGGCCAGCGCTCGTCGGCGCTCACGTCCGGGGTGGTCACCGGCCGCCCGGTGGCGTGTGCGTCCAGGCAGGGGCCCTCCTGGACCTGGACCTGCCGGCCGTCGAAGTCCTGGGCCTCCGCCGAGTCGCTGCCCAGCCGCTGGGGGTCCAGCGGAGAGCCGAGGGCGACACTGACCCAGTCGGCGCCGGGGACCGCGCTGCGCACGAGGGTGGCCATCCGGCCGAGCATCCGCTGCCGGTCGGGTTCGGCGACCGGCAGCGCCGAGAGCTGGGAGAACGCGGCGGCCAGGCCCAGGACGTCGGCCGCACCCGGCTCGCCCGCGTCGTCCGGCCCCGGCTCCGGAGCGGCCGGCGCGACCACCCACTGCACCCGCGCGGCGGACGGGGCGGCAGCGGACCGCTCGGGGAAGCCGAACAGCTCCGACCGCACCTCCGGCCCGGTGCGCGGCCGGACCGTGACCGTCAGGTGCTGCTCGCCGCTGTCCGCCGCGGCGAGCCGGCGCAGGGCGGTGCGGAAGGCGGCGGTGTCCGCCGGCGCCAGGAAGACCGACAGGGGCTTGCCGTGCAGCCGGCCGAAGCCCACGCCCAGGGTCGTGGCCAGCGCGGGGTTGACCTCGAGCAGCTTGCCGTTGCCGTCGGTGAGCGCCAGTCCCAGCGGCACGAGGGCGGCGAGGTGGCTGCGCCAGCGGAGCTCGCTCTCGTGGCGGGCCAGCAGGGAGGCGATCTGCTCCTGCTGGGCGCGCAGCTCCTCGGAGACGACCTGCAGCTCCTCGTCGCGGACGTCGAGGTCGGCGAGCAGGGCGAGGACCTCGTCGACGGAGGCCGGCGGCAGAGCCGGTCCGGGCTCAGGCAGGGCCACCGGGCACCTCCTCCCCGTGCCGGGTGTCCGCCGCGTCCTCCTCGGCGGCGTGCCTGTCCTCATCGGCCGCGGAACGGTGGCCCTCCGCCCGGCTGCGGTGGCCGGCGACGTCGCCGACGCCGGCCCGCGCGGCCGACTCGTGCACCTCCGCCGTCCGCTCGTGCGAGCGGGCCGCGCGCTCGTGGCCCAGGCGCGCGCGCTCGGCCGACTCGCGGGCGTGCTCGGCGGCGAGCGCGGCCTGCGCCCGGGCCTCCTGGACGTCCTCGGCGTCCGGCGGTTCCCCGGCGGTCAGACGGGCGAGCCGCTCGGAGAGCTCCCGCGTCCGGCGGGCGGCCGTCGCGGCGCGTTCTGCCGCCCTGCGCCCCGGGTCCTCGGGTTCCACACCGACCCCCTCACGGCCGCTCCGTGCACCGTCCGGTGTCCATCTTGCCGACTCCCCGCCGTCGCCGCCGGAGGACGGGGACCCGAACGGTCGGACGAGCCGGGTCCGGGGCCGCTGCCGGTGGAGTGGTGCCGTCCGGCGCCGCGCGGCGGCCGATCGCGAAGACGGCCACGGCGGCGAGGGACACGACCGATACCCATCGCAGCGCCTCGGCCAGGCCGATCCGGTCGGCGAGCACCCCGACGACCAGGGGACCGGCGGTCAGGCCGAGCAGGTTGCCGGCCAGAGCGAGCACGCCGAGCGCGCCGGCCCGGACGGAGGCGGCGGTCAGGGACACGACCAGCGCGCCGGCCGGGCCGGTGGTGCCGGCGGTGGTGAGGGCCCCGGCGGCGAGCAGGGCCAGCTGTGCCGGCCCCGGCGGGAGGGAGAAGGCGACGCCGAGCAGGACCAGCGACGACGCGGAGCAGACGAGGGCGGTCGTCCACGTGCGCCGCGGTGCGGCGCGGGCCAGCCGGTCGGCGAGCACCCCGCAGCCGATCATGCCGATGCCCATGACCAGGACGAGGGCCGCGGCCAGCCCGGCGGCGGCTCCCAGCGGCACCCGGTACGTGCGCTCCAGGTAGCTGGGCAGCCACGTCAGCAGCGCCCCGGCGACGAGGAGCTGCAGGCCGTTGCCGACGTAGGCGCAGACGACCGCCGGCGGGGAGACCAGGGCCGACAGCCGCACCCGCCGACCCGTGGTGCCCGCGGGCGCGCCGGACGCCCCGTCGACCTGCTCGTGCCGGGCCAGCTGCTCGTCGGTGACCAGCCGGTGGTACAGCGCGACGAGGACGAACCCGATCGCCGCCATGGCCGCCACCGACCACCGCCAACCGAACCGGGCGGCCAGGGCGCCGCCGAGCGCGATGCCGAGCACGGCGCCGAAGGAGGCGCCGGCGGTGAAGGCCCCGGCCAGCGTCGCGCGGCGGTCGGCCGGGAACAGGGCGAGGACGAGGGCGAG
Source organism: Geodermatophilus sp. SYSU D00710 (assembly GCF_054050195.1). Lineage (NCBI taxonomy): Bacteria > Bacillati > Actinomycetota > Actinomycetes > Geodermatophilales > Geodermatophilaceae > Geodermatophilus > Geodermatophilus sp. SYSU D00710. The sequence goes on along the minus strand of NZ_JBJGYX010000023.1, from coordinate 4,999 downwards.
GCCGACGCTGGCGTACGCGGCCTCCCCGACCCCGACCAGCGCTCGCGCGGCGAGCAGCTGCCCGTAGTCCGCGGCGAGGGCCGAGCCCAGGGTGGCCAGACTCCACCCGGCGGCCATGGCGGTGACGGCCCGGCGGCGGCCGAGCCGGTCGGCCAGCACCGACAGGGGCACGGTCAGCACGGCCACGGTCAGCGGCACGACGCTGCTCAGCGCGGCGATCCGGGTGTCCGACAGCCCCCACTCCGCCTTGAGCTGGGGGAAGACGGCCGCCAGGACCTGCCGGCACATGAAGTCCGACAGCAGCAGCGCGAAGGACAGGGTGAAGACGATCCGCGGGAAGGCCGGGCGGGCCCCACCCGCGGCCGGGGATGGCGCGGTCACCCACGGGACCCGGACGTGGCGTCGGCCCGGGACCGGCTGCGCCACTCGCTGGCCGTGGTGCCGAACTGCCGGCGGAACCAGGTGGAGAAGGTGCTGGGGGCGGCGAAGCCGAGCAGCCGGGAGACCTCGGTCAGCGAGTAGCCGTCGTTGGCGAGGTAGCGCTCGGCGTGCCGGGCGCGGGTGGCCTGCACGATGCCGGTGAAGCTCTCGCCGGCCTCGGCGAGGTGCCGGTGCACGGTGCGCGGCTGGACGCCGAGGGTGCGGCTGATCTGGGTCATCGAGCACCGACCCAGCGGCAGGGTCAGGTCGACCAGTGCCCGGACCCGGTCGACCGCGGTCACCGCGCGGGGGGAGGCGATCGACTCGAGCAGCGGCTGGGTGTAGGGCCGCAGCACCGGGTCGGAGGTCACCGTCGCGGCGTCGAGGTCGCGCGCGGGGAAGACCACACCGGTGAACGCCTGCTCGAACCGCAGCCCGGGGCCGAAGACCTCGTGGAACGGGCCGCGGTCGGCCGGTGCCCGGTGGGCGAAGCAGGTCGTCAGCGGCTGCCAGTCGGCACCGACCAGCGCGCGGACGACCCCGACCAGGCCGGCCACGGTGAGGTCGAGCGCCTGGCGGGCCGGGACGGGCTCACCGAACTCCAGCCACGTCTGCACCGTGGCCAGGCCGTCGTGCTCGACCAGGCGCAGGTCGAGGATCGGGTTGAAGACGTGCTCGTAGCGGATCAGCAGGTCCAGGGCGCTGCGCAGGTCGGGCTCCTCCCGGAGCACCACGCTGATCGGGCCCAGCGTCGACAGCCGGCGCGTCCCCGCCATCCGGACGCCGAAGTCCTCGCGGCCGGACTCGGCCGCGGCCGACTCCAGCAGCCGGGCGACCCGCACGGCGGGGATCCACTCGTCCTGCATCGCCAGACCGCCGATGTCCAGGCCCACGCCCGCCATCGACCGCTCCGGGTCGAGGCCGCACGAGCGGGCCACCTCCGGGAAGCCCGTCAACGCGGCGTAGCGGACGAGGCGGTCCACCGGTCCCCCCAGCGCTGTCCGAAAACAGCAAGTACACCGTCCGGATCGCTGAAGCGGGGGCCCGGTCGCCTCCCTATCGTCGCGCGCACCGGCAGCGGGCGGCGCAGGCCGCGCCGACCTGCCGGAGCGGAACCGGATCCAGGAGCCCGGTCGCGCACTCCCGTGCCGCGGCCGGACCGGACGGAGCGAGGCACAGCGATGCAGCACCCCTCGAGCGGCGCCGGTGCGGTCCGCGCCGTCGCGACGCCGACCCTGAGTGAGCGTGACCTCGAGACGCTGCGGCACCTCGCCGCCGGGAGGTCGACGGGACAGATCGCCGCCGCCATGTCGATCTCGACCAACACCGTCCGCGGCCGCGTGCGCCGGCTCCTGGGCAAGCTCGCCGTCCCCGACCGCGACCGCGTCGTGGACGCGGCGCGTGCCCTGGGCGCGTTCTGACGCCGGTCAGCGGAGGCCGGCGCCCGCCGGCTCACTCGTGCGGTCTCCGGACCGCCTCCACCGCGACCCCGAGCACGGCTCCCGTACCGATGCACCCGGCGAGGAAGCGCGCCGCGTCCCGGTGCCACCGCGAGCTGGTGGAGCCGCTCCCGCGAGAGGTCGTCGTCCGCGTCATCGACGTGCGCACTGCTGCGTCCATGGCCGACACCGTCCCGCCGGATCGGCGCTGCCGACTCACCCGGGAGGGATGGGATGACGGGCGGGCTCGCACGGGGTGCAGCGGGTCCCCGGCAGGACGTCATCATGGGACACCGGAGGTCCGGTCCCGGACCCGTCCACCGACCGCCGGCCCGCCCGCCCCGCGGACCGTCCCGCATCGGGCCGGGCCCGATCGCCCGAACCCCGGAGACCACCCTGACCAGCACGTCCCACGGCGCCCCGACACCGCCCACGGCCTCCGAGGCGGCGACCGAACGCCAGAGCACCGACCCGGCGCCGACCGGACCGTCGCTGCCCGGCCCGTCCGGCGATGCCGACCGGCTGGTCCACTGGCGGACCGCCGGGACCAGCGTCGTGCTGGCCCTGGACCCGGTCGGTGGTCTGCTGCCCCAGGTCGTGTACTGGGGCGCCGACCTGGGGGACCTCCCCGCCGACGCCCTCGCCGGGCTGGCGCGGGCCGCGGCGCCGTCGGTGGGGGACCACCCGACCGACGTGGTGCGCCGGCTGACCCTGCTGCCCGAGCACGCGAGCGGCTGGGTCGGCCGGCCCGGCCTGGAGGGCTCGCGCGCCGGCCGGGACTGGTCACCGGCGCTGCGGCTCCGCTCCCGGGAGGTCGCCGTCACCGCCGAGGGGACCACCCGGCTCGTGGCCCGCGCGGACGACCCGGTCGCCCGGCTGGAGGTGGTGCTCGAGCTCGAGCTCACCGCCTCCGGCCTGCTGCGGGCCCGGGCCGCGGTGACGAACACGGCCGAGGGCGACCGCGCGGCCGGCGGCGAGCCGTTCCGCCTCGACGCCCTGCGGCTGGTCCTGCCGGTGCCGCCGCAGGCCGGCGAGCTGCTGGACTTCACCGGCCGGCACACCCTCGAGCGGGTACCGCAGCGCACCCCCTTCACCGCGGGCCTGCACTCCCGGGAGGTGCGCAACGGCCGCACCGGGCTCGACGCGGTGCACCTGCTCTGCGCCGGCACCCCCGGCTTCTCGTTCCGCGCGGGCGAGGTGTGGGCGGTGCACCTGGGCTGGTCGGGCAACCAGGTGCACTACGCCGAACGGCTGCACAACGGGGCGCGCGTGCTCGGCGCCGGCGAGCTGCTGCTGCCGGGCGAGGTCGAGCTGGCGGCCGGGGCCACCTACACCTCCCCGTGGCTGTACGCCTCCCACGGGCAGGGTCTGGACGAGGTCGCCGGCCGGTTCCACGCGTGGTTGCGGGCCCGGCCGACCCACCCCGCCCGGCCGCGGCCGGTGACGCTCAACACCTGGGAGGCGGTGTACTTCGACCACGACCTCGGCCGGCTCACCGAGCTCGCGGAGATCGCGGCCCGGCTGGGCATCGAGCGCTTCGTCCTCGACGACGGCTGGTTCGGCTCCCGCCGGGACGACACCTCCGGGCTGGGGGACTGGCGCGTCTCGGCCGACGTCTGGCCCGAGGGCCTGCACCCGCTGGTCGACCGGGTGCACGAGCTGGGCATGGAGTTCGGGCTGTGGGTGGAGCCGGAGATGGTCAACCTGGACTCCGAGCTGGCCCGCGCGCACCCGGAGTGGCTGTTCAGCGCCGGCGGGCGGGTCGGCGACCCCTCCCGCAACCAGCACGTGCTCGACCTGACCCACGCGGGCGCCTACGAGCACGTCCGCTCCCACCTGCAGGCGCTGCTCGACGAGTACGCCATCGCCTACCTGAAGTGGGACCACAACCGCTACCTCGTCGACGCCGGGCACACCCCCGGCGGCGAGCCGGGGGTGCACGGGCAGACCCGTGCCACCTACCGGCTGCTCGACGAGCTGCGGGCGGCCAACCCGGGCCTGGAGATCGAGTCCTGCGCCTCCGGCGGCGGTCGGGTGGACCTGGGGATCCTGCAGCGCACCGACCGGGTGTGGGCGTCGGACACCAACGACGCGCTCGAGCGGCAGGGCATCCAGCGGTACACGCAGCTGCTGCTGCCGCCGGAGCTGGTCGGCACCCACGTCGGGCCGCCGCGCTCGCACACCACCGGCCGCACCCACGACCTGTCCTTCCGCGCCGGCACTGCGCTGTGGGGGCACATGGGTGCCGAGTGGGACCTCGCCGGTGCCTCACCCGAGGACCGCGAGGAGCTGGCCGCGTGGATCGCGCTGCACAAGGAGCTCCGCCCGCTGCTGCACCGCGGCACCGTGGTCAACGGCGATCACCCCGACCCCGCCGTGCAGGTGCACGGGGTCGTGGCGGCCGACGGCGGGGACGCCCTCTTCGCGCTGGTCGCCGTCGGCCGCTCGGTGACCTGGCCGCCGGGGCCCGCCCGCCTGCCGGGACTGGACCCCGACCGCCGCTACCGCGTGCGGCTGCAGCCCCCGGGCACCGACACCGGCGGCGCCTGGCCCGGCCTGCCGCCGTGGTGCGCCGGCGAGGCCGACGCCGGTGAGGCCGGCGTCGTGCTCACCGGCCGCGGCCTGGCCGTCGCCGGCCTGCAGGTCCCGCCGGTGCACCCCGAGCACCTGCTGCTGGTGCGCTGCACGGCGGTCGAGGACGGCTGACCCCGGCGCCCCCTACGCCCGGGGTGAGAGGCGGCCCCACCCCGCTGGAGCGCACTCCCCACGGTGAGGCAGCCCGCGGGCGGTGGTGCAGCGGCGCGTCCGGGGCAGGTCCGGCGCCACGCTGAGCACCCCGGAACAGCCGCCGGCCGCCGCGGCGCCGGCAGGCCGTGTCCGATCCGCGGGGGGGGGGGGGGGGGGGGGGGGGGGGGGGGGGGGGGGGGGGGGGGGGGGGGGTGGGGGGGGGGGGGGGGGGGGGGGGGGGGGGGGGGCGGCCGCGTGGGGGGGGGGGGGGGCGGGGGGGCCGGGGGGGGCCCCCCCCCCGCCTCCGCCCGGACCGCCAGCGCCTCGAGGGTCCGGCCCGTGAGGACCGTGGTCTCGACCAGGCAGGCGGCCAGGGCGACGGCACGGTCGGTGGCCGTGCGGATCCTCTCCTC
>NZ_JBJGYX010000022.1:0-70961 GCF_054050195.1 Geodermatophilus sp. SYSU D00710 | reverse complement strand
TCAGCTACATCGAGGGCTTCTACAACCCACGGCGCCGGCACAGCCGGCTGGACAACCTCAGCCCGGCCGACTTCGAGAAGATGCTCACGACACAGAACGAGGCGTCCGCCTGACGGGGGTCACTTCACTAGCAGCTGCGGGTCCACCGTCCACCAGTCGACCAGGCCTGCGGTAGCGGCCAAGGTGCCAGCCACCACCCCGGCCCGGTCGCCGGGTCCCCGCTGCAGGTCACTCGCCGTCGCCGTCGCCGTCGCGGCGCGGGCGGACGAGTCGACAGTCGCCGGTGCGGCGACCCTCAGCAGGTCCTGCGCGACCGCACGATCGGGACGCGGAAGCTCGGCGGCCAGCTTCCGGTGCCGACCGGGAACCACGCGACCGACGCCTGCTGCGCGCAGCCCGTGGAACTCGCGGGCGAGGACCGCGACCACGACGGCGCTGACAGCGACCCAGAGCCACTCCATGCATGCTCCTTCGGACGACGGGATGCGACGGTGGGTGTCCCCACCCGGAACTCCTTCGGCAGATCCGTCATCGACCTGAAGACCAAGACGGAAGCCCGCACCGGTGCTGCCCGGATCGGCCGATACGTGTCCGAACGGCCGACCCGGGGCATCTGGAGGACAGGTGGCGCGTGCGCACGGACACGCGCTGGTCGCGCCGGTGCGGCAGTGCGCTCTGTGGTGCGCGGAATCTGGGGATGGTCAACACGCCTGGCTGCCCCCGCCCCCGACGATGCCGCCCGACCTCCCCGGGACCCGCGCATTCGACTCTCGGTGGGGAGGTTGTTGGCCCTCCGCGTCTATCCGGTGGCTTCGCCGAGACCAGCACTCGCCGCTGTCTCAGCCCGCTCGACGCCGCGCACCGTCCACGCCGCCGTCCCGCCCGTAGTGCCCGTGCGGCGGCCACCGGTCGGCGCCAGGAGCGGTGAGGTGCAAGGAATGAAGGAATGTCGGAGCCGGCTGTTTCAGTAGCGACCTGCACGACCGCCCCCGGGCGGCCGAGAAGAGAGGGCGTCCATGGGGCTCGGCCACCCAGCAGCGGGAGCCGCTGAGGTGCGGCACAGCCCCGTCGCGGGCATGGCCGGCGTCGTTCGGGATGGATGCTGACTGTGCCCCGCCGACCGCGGCCGTCTGCCTCTGCATGGGGTCAAGACGATCTGTTCTCCGTCGATCCGGCGAGCTACCTCCCCCATGAGCTGGCCGGGCTCCCCTGGCCCGTGCAGGGCCGGTTTCCGGTCAACCACGCCCGGGCCCACGTCCGCGACGTCGTCGACGACGACCTGATCGCCTCGGGGTCGCCGCTGCTGGTGGTGGGCTACTCCTCGATCGCCGCGCTCATCGAGCTGGTGTCCGCGTGGCGGCACGCCCGCGGCGACGAACCGGGCACCGTGCGGCTCCTCCTGGGGTCCGAACCCTTCCGCACGCAGCGAACCCACTTCCGGTCGGCGCACGAGGCCTTCACCGAGGAGGTCCGCGGCTACTGGCTCGAGCGGTCCATCTCTGTTCTGTTGTCCGCGAAGGTCATCCGCGCCCTGGAGGAACTCGACAACGGCTCACTGCAGGTGCGTGTCATGCCGGGGCCGCACCGTCTCCACGCGAAGATCTATCTCGGCGGGACCGCGGCCACGGTCGGATCGAGCAACTTCACCGACTACGGCATGGCGCGCCAGATCGAGGCGAACGCCCGCTTCGAGAAGGACGGCGAGTCGTCCCGGTACGGCGAACTGGCTCAGATCGCCGAGAACCTGTGGGCGAAGGGCTCTGCGTGGGACGACGAGTTCCGGCGCCTGCTCGGCGAGCTGCTGCGCCTCGTCACGTGGCGGGAGGCCCTCGCGCGCGCCTGCGCCGAACTGCTGGAAGGCGACTGGGCCGGTCCGCTGCTGGAGCGGCAGGACCAGCACGGTCGGCTGTGGCCGTCGCAGAACGCCGGCATCGCGCAGGCACTGTGGGTCGTGGAGAACCTCGGCAGTGTCCTCGTGGCCGACGCCACGGGCTCGGGCAAGACCCGCATGGGCGCCCATCTGGTGGCCGCGGTGCGCAGCCGACTGCTGGACTCCGGCCGCATGCGGCGCGACCGTGACCTGACGACGCTGGTCTGCCCTCCCGCGGTGCGGGAGACCTGGCAGCGCGAGGCGCTGTCCAGCGGGATCACCATCCTTCCCGTGTCGCAGGGCCTGCTGAGCCGGCCCGACCCGGCCGGCCCCCGGGTCGAGGAGAGCGCCGTGGCCCGCGCGCAGGTGCTCGCGATCGACGAGGCCCACAACTTTTTGGCCCCCGGCTCCAAGCGCACGCGGCACGTCCGCGAGTCGCTCGCCGATCACGTGCTGCTGTTCACCGCGACACCCATCAGCCGCGGCGCGCAGGACCTCCTGTCGCTCGTCGGCCTCCTCGGGGCCGACAACTTCGACGACGCCACGCTGGAGGTGCTCGAGCGGCTCGACCGCGGGGCGGGCGTGGACGAGGCACTCTCCGACGAGCAGCGCGCCCAGCTGCGCCGGGAGATCCAGGGCTTCACCGTGCGGCGGACCAAGTCCATGCTCAACGAGCTCGTCGCCCAGCACGAGGACGCGTACCGGCACCCCCACACCGGCCGGGTGTGCCGCTACCCCACGCATCGACCGGAGCTGTACGTCACGGGGGAGACCTCGGCCGACGAGGCCGCCGCCGACGCCATCCGGGCCGCGGCCGACCAGCTGCGCGGTCTGGTGCAGCTGGGGCGGCGGATCCGGGTCCCCGAGGTGCTGCGGCGCGAGGTCAGCGACGAGCAGTGGCTGGGCGGTCGGCTCGCCGCTGCGCGAGGACTGGCCCGCCACCAGGTGCTCGCCGCCATGCGGTCATCTCGGGCGGCGCTGGTCGAGCACGTCGCCGGCACCGCGCAGGCCCTGCGCGCCTACGGGCTGCCGGACACGGCCAAGCTCCAGGCCAGCGGGGACGTGATCGCCAAGGTGACGGCGCTGGTCGGCGAGGGGCCGCCCCAGGTCGAGCTCGGCTGTGCGCTGCCGGACTGGCTGAGCGACCCGCAGGCGTGGCGCGCCGCCTGCCGTCACGAGGCCGACCTCTACCGGGCCATCCGCACGCACTCGGCGAGCATCGGCCCCGCGCGCGAGCAGACCAAGGCCGCCCTGCTCGCCCGGCTGGCCGGCCGGCACCGGCTCGTGCTGGCCTTCGATCGACACCCCATCACGCTTGCTGCGGTGCGGGAGGAGCTTCGTCTGCGCGACACCGAGGTACTGGTCGCCACCGGCGGAACGCACGGCACGAGGAGGCGGGTCGAAACACTGTTCGCCCCTGACTCGCCGGCGAGTGCCATTGCCTTGTGCTCGGACGCGCTCAACGAGGGCCTGAACCTGCAGGGGGCAGCGGCGCTGGTGCACCTGGACCTGCCGACCACCCTGCGGGTCGCCGAGCAGCGGGTCGGCCGGGTCGACCGGATGGACAGCCCACACGAGGAGATCACCGTCTGGTGGCCCGAGGACGGCAAGGCGTTCGCCACCCGCGAGGTCGAGCTGCTGCTCACGCGTCGTCACGCGAGCGAATCGCTCCTGGGTTCGAACCTGCCCGTGCCGGCCTTCGCCGGACACGACGAGGATGCCGTCGTCTCGGTGGAGGAGCAGATCCGCGAGTTCGACCGGCCCCATGTGGCCTGGGACGGTCTCCGTGATGCCCTCGACCCGGTGCGTCGGCTCGTGCACGGGCACGACGCGCTGGTGCCGCCGGACGTCTACGCCGAGCACCGGCACACGCGTCATCGCGTGCTGGCGCGGGTGGCGCCCGTCGCCTCTGCCACCCCCTGGGCGTTCCTCGCGCTGGCCGGAACGCGACACGGCCCGCCGCGCTGGCTGATGTTGGAAGGAGAGCCCACGGAAACCTCGGTGGGCGTCGAAGCCGTGGCCCAGCGGCTCCGCACCCGACTGCGTGAGGACCCGCCGGATGTTCCCTTCGACGAGAACTGCGAGCGCTGGCTTGGCCATTTCCTGACCGTCGCGGCGCAGCGCGAGACGTTGCTGCTGCCGCGCCGCATGCAGCGCGCCCTCGAGCAGATGGCGCAGCTGACCGACGGATGGGCCGAGCAAGCGGCACGCCGCGGAAGCCCGGCGACCGCCGAGCAGTGGAGACGGCTGCACAACGCGGCTCGACCGAGTCCCGACGATGACGTCCGCCTCGATCCATACCTCGTCGGGGAGATGTGGTGGGACCTGGTGCGGCCGCGCTTCGCCGACCTCCAGCAGCAGCAGCGGCGGCGACGCCGCTATTCGCGTCTTCGCGACCTCGATCCTCTGCTGCGGGCGCGGCCGCTGGAGATCGCCGACGTCCTACGTGCGCTGGAGCGCGTACCCGCCGTCGAGCCGGTGGACAAGCGAGTGAGCGCCGTCATCATCGGCGTACCGCACTAGCCAACCGGTCCGGCCCACGCCCAGAGACCCCGCGCGCGGACCAGCCGCCGCGGCGTGCGCGGACTCGCGGCGACCCGTGTGCAAGCCCGATGAGCCCCATCACGCGGGCTCCTGCCGACGTCGGTCTCAGCCTCCAGGACATCGGGCCGGTGACCGGCGGTGTCCCGCTCGTGGGTGTGGACGTCGTTGACGGTCGCAGCGCCCAGGGAGATCAAGGCGTCGCGGGAACCCCGGCCAGGAAGCCGGCATCGACCGACACGCCCAAGCGCGGAGAGAAGTACAGCAACCGGTACAGCAACGCGCCTCGAACGGCGGCGGATCGGCCCGGACTGCGGCGGACGGCGTGGGCGCCGGAGCTGAGCAAACAGCGACGCCCTGGGCGACGGGCTCGGCCGGGTCACCGGCGCCACCGGCTACGGACTGCGGCCCGGCGTCCCCCTCACCGGCGAGGACGCGCCCCGGTCCGCGTTCATGCAGCTCGAGACCCTCCGGGAACTGACCTCGGGCTTCCACACGCTGGAGGAGGTCATCGCCCGGGACGTCGCCGATGGCGCCTCCGCCCCGACGCCGAGACGACGGCGGACTTCCTCAGCACCACGTTCTGCCCGGCCGTCCGGCCCGCAGCGGCGCCCACCGCCGCCAGCCCGCGGCCGGGTTCGGCGACTCCGCCAGCCGACGGCACCCGCGGACTGATGAGCCCGGTGGACGACCTCGATGCCACCCTGCCCGCCGGCTCCCTAGCCGAGTCCGCCGCTGCCACCGGCGAGCCGTCCGGCGGGCCCCGCGCGTACACGCTGCCCGGCGGCCAACGGCTGTGCGGCCAGGTCAACGACGTGTGCGACCGGCACCTGGTCGGTTTCGACGTCGTCTTCCCCAGCCGCTTCCGGTGGACCAGGAGCTGGTCCCGAGTCGCTGCTTTCGGCCGACATCGTGCCGCCGGACACCCGCACCGGCGAAGAGGGAACCGATTGCCGGCGACTGCCCGCTCTGGGCGGCGTTAGTCCTCGGTGGCAGCGGAGGTCCCGCTGGCCCGGCGGATCAGGTCCGCCACCAGAGCCCGGTGCTTGTTCAGATCTGGCTTACCGTCCAACTGGATCCGGTACCGGCGCCATCGGGTGTCGTATGACAGTTCCTCGATTCCGGACTGTTCGATCAGGGCGGTCACCTCGTCGCTCTGTGGTATGCGGAACTCGACGATCAGGTGCTTCTTTCGAGGTCGGAACTGCACGAAGTTGTCCGCAAGACCGTCGCGGGCGAGCCCGACGTAGAATTTGTTGTATTTCAGGGCCAACTCTGCGCCGGTGATCTCGTTGACCATGCCGAGGATCTCGTCGGCGAGCGCGACCATCGTTGGGGATCCCTTGTCGGTCCAGTAGCTCCGGTCGGTGGCTTGGCCGGGTTCGTCCTCCTCCTCGGTGCCGAGTCGGACGATGTCCAGCACCGTCGTAGCGTTGATCGTGACCACGCCGTCGGCGACCTCCAACGCGCGCACCTGGACGGCGACGATGGGGATCGCCTTGTTGAACAGCGCGATGACATTGAGGAAGCGACTGGTCACGTCCTCGGCGACCAGAACGGCGACGTGCTCGTATTGCGGGAACCGAGTGCGCTCCAGATCCCAGTATTCGATGGTCCGAATGATGTGAGCTTCGTCGGTCGCGCCCAACTGAACCTCAACCTCGTAGCGCGTATTCGCTTCGGGGTCGCTGAAGAGCAGGTCGAGTCGCCCGGCGCGGGGCTGGCGCCGCTCGGCGTCCTTGAGGACGAGGCTGTCACCGAGGCCGAGCAGGCTCGGATCGTCGGCCAGGATCGCCTGGAGCCATTTCTCGTTCAGCGTGGGATGCGCCTTGAGGCTGACGACCTTGACCTTCCGGAACTCCACCGGGCGTACTCCCTCCGCTGGGCGAACGGCGCCGTCAGGTCTGGCCCCACGTCCCGCTCACGATCATGCCTGAGCCCCTTGACTCGGCCAGCGGCGATGACGGCGACGCGTGAACCCGCCCGCGATCGCCGCAGCGGCGGCCGCCGACCGGTGGTGCCCCAGCTGTCCGACCAGACGCTTCGTGCACGCCTTGCCCAGGCAACACAGACGTTTCAGGGGCGATGTGCTGCCGGCACCTACTTTGCTCCAGTGACGACTACACAGCGACGCGCCTATCGCGACTACACGGCCGACGGCAAGTACTGGACGGTGCGCAAGTACGGGGCAACGTACTGGGTCGTCCTCATCGATCCCTCCTCAGGGTCCTATGTCTGGGACTACGTGTGGGGCGGTTATGCGACGGCAGGGGGAGCGGGCGGAGCAGCTGCCCAGCTGGCCTACAACCAGGGCCAGGCAGACGCGCGCAGGCAGCTGGCGGAGTCGCTGCACATGGCTCTCGATGACGTTGGCCTCGGTCTTCCGACCCCGCCCCCGGCGCCTGTGCCGGCGTCTTCGGCGCCCGAGCCGACAGTCGTCACCGAAGAGGAGTAGCACAGCGCTGATGACCCTCTTCGTGGACACGTCGGGAGCCCGTGCCGGCGTGCGTTGGTTTCCCTTGACACGGCCGATACGTGGAGCCGATATGACCTCCCGGGGCCGCAGCGGCCGGGGTTCGCGGCTGTTGTACGTCCGTGACCGGACCCCCTCGCCTGGGCTACGCCGGCGAGCTCGTCAGAGTCTTGGCGTGACGCGCACTCGACCGGTCGGGCGACCGCCGAGCGGATCGGCAGAGGACTCGTGAGCTTCCCGCCGGGAGACGTGCTCGCCTCGGAGATGCTGTTCTACCGGCTCCAGGCCCTGGCCTCGGACCTCCAGGCGCGGCTGGACCCACTCAAGCTCAAGGCCGAGGTGACACACCACCCTCAGTCCCTGCTCCAGTACATCTCGATCCCGTTGCTGGCAGGCGGCCAGGTCATGCTGTGTTTTGACAACAAGGGCGCCTGGATCGTCGTGCGTCCGCTCGGACCTCACAAGCCGCGTGAACTGACCGCGTGGCCGTTGGAGACTCCGCCGGCGACGCTTCTCGACTTCGCCGCGGAGGCGGCCCGGGCGAGCATCGAGCGGCGCCCGCTGCGCAGCCCCTACTGCTGGGGCCGGGGCGAGCACTCCGTCATCACCGGGCTCGCGGACGCCCTCGTCGCGCGCGGCGTGCCGGCCGAGGACATCCACGTGCCCCGGGCCCTCACGCCTGACATCGAGAACAACAAGCTGGTCAGGGACGGTGGGCACCCGGAGAGGCTGGTGCTGCAGGAGGAGACGAGAGCGGCACAGGTCGAGGTCGCTTTGAGGCCCGGGCTCGGGTGGACAGCCGACCTTGAGGTCCACGACGAGCCGGGGTCCCGAGGACGGATGGACGTGCGGTTCGCCGTCTACCGCGTCCGGGAGCCCAGGCCCGACATGCCCCTCGGCGAGCTGCCTGTCGACGAGTTAGCCGGGCTGCTCCGAGAGTGGTGGGCCGCTGACGGCGGGACCTCCAACAAGAGGGGACGGCTGTGGCGGTTCGCACCCACGCCGCGCTGGTCCGACCTCTATGACGGGGACCTCGACGACCATTGGGCCCTATCGAGCTGGTTCCACTGGTGCGGCTTCACCGACGTGCAACCGCAGAAGGCCGGCAGGGGCGTTCAGCTCAGCGGCAAGCACCTGCTGGTCCATCTGCACCCTGCTGCTTCCAGCGCGGGGCTCTCCGTTGTCCAGCGTGTGCAGGGACAGGCAAGTGTGACTGCCAGCCGCGCTGCGGTGATCTCCCTAGCGGGCTTCACCCGCCAGGCGCGCCGCTGGGCCGACGACGCCGGTGTCGCCCTGTTCGGACTCGCCGGCGGCGCCGTCCCCCGTCCGGTCAACGAGGCGGCCGCACATCTCATGCCGGAGCAAGGGAAGCTGCTGGCGGACTGCACGGCCTCCAGCTGCAAGCACTTGGGTTGCGTGCTGGACAGTTCTGTGGGCTGTCCCACGGACATCGGCAGAGAATGGTCCGACCCCCACTCCTACCTGTGGCGGCAGTTGGCACCCCCGAGCGATTAGGAACGGCGCAGGGGGCTGCCCCGGTTCAGTGACCTGGACCCCCGCCGAGCAAGACGGGCTGGACGGCGCTCAAGTGGCTGGCGTCGTCCTCCGGGTAGTCCCTGTGCAGGTCATGGCGGGTCATCGTGTCGTTGACAGTCGGCCTGGAAGTGGGCTCTCCACGAGATGCCTGTCCAGCTGTGTCGACTGGGTCGTGCCTCAACCGTGCCTTAAGCACCGGCCAAACCTGGTGGTCAGCGGTCAGCAGGGGGCAGCACCCCTAAGGCAAGGAAGGAGCGGCGCTGCCCGGCTGACGTGCGCAAACAGGCAACCGCCCTGGTTAGGACGTGGAGCGGGTGACCGGGATCGAACCGGCATGGCCAGCTTGGAAGGCTGGGGCTCTGCCATTGAGCTACACCCGCGAGGTGCCTGCCCAGCGTAGCGGGCGTTCGGGACCGCCGAGGCCCCGTGCCGCTAGCGTCCGACCGTGACCGAGACCACGTGGCTCGACGCGACGGCGCAGGCGGAGCTGGTGCGGCGGGGCGAGGCGAGCCCCGCCGAGCTGGTCGAGGCGGCCATCGCCCGCATCGAGAAGCTGAACCCGCAGCTGCACGCGGTCGTCCGGGACCGCTTCGAGGACGCGCGGACGGAAGCCGCCAGCGAGCTGCCCGACGGCCCGTTCCGCGGCGTTCCCGTGCTGCTCAAGGACATCGGCTGCCACCTCGCCGGCGAGGAGACCCGGTACGGGACGTCGTTCCTCGCCGGCGTGCGCTGGCCGCACGACAGCCACCTCGGCCGCCTCTTCCGCGAGGCGGGCCTGGTCACCGTCGGCCGCACCAACGTGCCGGAGTTCGGCACCACGGTCACCACCGAGCCGGCCTGCAACCCGCCGGCGCGCAACCCGTGGGACCCCGCGCACTCCGCCGGCGGCTCCTCGGGCGGCTCGGCGGCCGCGGTCGCCGCCGGGCTGGTGCCCATCGCGCACGCCAACGACGGCGGCGGCTCGATCCGCATCCCCGCCAGCGAGTGCGGGCTGGTCGGGCTCAAGCCCACCCGCGCCCGGGTCAGCCAGGGCCCCGACGTCGGCGAGGGCTGGGCCGGAGCCACGATCGACGGCGTCGTCACCCGCTCGGTGCGCGACACCGCCACCGCCCTCGACTGGATCGGCCGCCCCATGCCCGGCGATCCCTACACCGCCCCGCCGCTGCCGCACCCGCTCGCCGAGGAGGTCGGCGCGCCGGTCGGCCGGCTGCGGGTGGCGCTGCTCGACACCGACCCCCCGGGGGCCTACCTCGACTCCCCGCACTGCCGCGCCGCCGTCGAGCACGCCGGCCGGCTGCTGGAGGAGCTGGGCTGCGTGGTCGAGCCCGGCACGCCCACCGGCATGTTCGACGAGCGCTTCCCGCGCTTCTTCACCGCGACCATCGCCGCCGACGTCGCGCTGACCATCGCCGCGTTCGAGCGGGTCCTCGGCCGCCGGGTCGCCGACGACGAGCTCGAGCCGCGCAACGCCGTCTACCGGGCGGTCGGGGCGGAGATGCCGGCCACCGACTACCTCGGCGCGCGGACGTGGCTGGGCCACTGGGTCCGGCGCACGGCCGCCTTCTGGGCGTCGCCGGAGCAGGGCGGCAGGGGAGTGGACCTGCTGGTGACGCCGACGGTCGGGGCGCCGCCGCCGGAGCTGGGCTGGTTCACCGCCGAGGGGCCCGAGCAGGAGGGCCGGCGGATCAACAGCTACATCCCCTACACCGCGCAGTTCAACGTCACCGGCCAGCCGGCGGTCAGCCTGCCACTGCACTGGACCGACGACGGCCTGCCGGTGGGCGTGCAGCTCGTCGCCGCCTACGGCCGGGAGGACGTGCTGGTGCGCGTGGCCGCGGCGCTGGAGCAGGCCGCGCCCTGGGCCGGCCGCCGTCCGGCGGTCGCCGCCTGAGCCGTCCCGGGGGGCGCGCCTAGACTCGGGAGCCGCCACGGGGTGTGGCGCAGCTTGGTAGCGCACCCGCTTTGGGAGCGGGGGGCCGTGGGTTCGAATCCCGCCACCCCGACCCCGCCCCCGGCGTCTCTAGACTCGGGGGTCGACCCGGCGCCCGTCCCGGCGTCCCCCTTCCGTCGTACCGAGGAGCACTGCCGCTGTGAAGAGCACCATCGAGGAACTGGGCCCCACGCGGGTCCGGATGGCGATCGAGGTGCCGTGGGGCGACCTGGACCACGCCTTCGGTGAGGTCTACAAGGAGCTCAAGCGGCAGGTCCGCGTGCCGGGCTTCCGGCCCGGCAAGGTGCCCGAGCGCGTCCTCGACCAGCGCGTCGGCCGCCCGGTGGTCCTCGAGCAGGTCGTCCAGCACGCGATCCCCGAGGTCTACTCCGAGGTCGTCCGCGAGAACCAGGTCCGCGTGATCGGCCAGCCCGACATCGAGGTCACCCGCCTCGACGACCGCGACACCCTCGCCTTCACCGCCGAGGTCGACGTCGCCCCCAAGATCGACCTCCCGCCGCTGGAGGACCTGTCGGTCACCGTCGACGACGTCGAGGTCACCGACGAGGAGATCGACCAGCAGGTCTCGGTCATGCGCGAGCGCTTCGCCATGCTCACCGCCGTCGACCGCGCGGCCGAGGACGGCGACCACGTCTCCCTCGACCTCGAGGCCCGCGTCGACGACGAGGTGCTCGAGGACGGCGCGACCAGCGGCATGTCCTACGAGGTCGGCTCCGGCTCCCTCATGGCCGGCCTCGACGACGCCGTCCGCGGGCTGTCGGCCGACGAGTCGGCGACCTTCGAGACCGACCTGCACCAGGGCCCGCACGCCGGCCGCCAGGCCCAGGTCACCGTCACCGTCCGCTCGGTCAAGGCCAAGGACCTGCCCGAGCTCGACGACGAGTTCGCCTCCACCGCCAGCGAGTTCGACACCCTCGCCGAGCTGCGCGACGACGTCCGCACCCGGCTGGGCCGCGCCAAGACGATGCAGCAGGGCGCCCAGGCCCGCGACAAGCTGGTCGAGCACCTGCTCGAGGTCACCGAGGTCCCGATCCCCGAGGGCCTCGTCGAGCGGGAGCTCGAGTTCCGCAACAACGCCCTGGAGCGCGAGCTGCAGCAGGCCGGCATGGACTGGGACGCCTTCCTGTCGATGTCGGGTACCGAGGGCGGCCGCGAGGCCTACGACGCCGAGATGCGCACGAGCATCGAGGAGGCGGTCCGCACCCAGTTCGTCCTCGACGCGATCGCCGACGCCCGGGAGGTCACCGTCGACAACGACGACCTGTCGGCGCAGATCATGGCCCAGGCATCGCGCAACCGGGTGAGCCCCGAGCAGTACGCCCAGCAGCTGCAGCAGAGCGGCAACATCGCCGAGTTCGTCGCCGACGTCCGCCGCACCAAGACGCTGGCCCAGCTGCTCGAGCAGACGACGATCACCGACGCGTCGGGCAACGTCGTCGACCTCGACGCGCTCCGTCCGCAGACCGTCCGGGCCGGCCAGGCCGCCGCCCCTGACGCCGAGGCCGCGACCGCCGAGGACGCCGCCGCGACCGCCGAGGACGCCGCCGCGACCGAGAACGCCACCGAGGACGAGGCCCCCGACGCCGAGGTCGCCACCGCGGTGGCCGTCGAGGCCGCCGAGGGCGCCACCGAGGACAGCGAGGACGTCGCCAAGGGCTGACGCCGCCACCCCTCCTCGACGGACGCCGTCCTGCCCCGAATGCGCGGGGGAGGGCGGCGTCCGTCGTCTCCGCCTCCGGCGCTGCGCCCACGGCGAACAGCGCCCCGCGCCGGGACTGCCCGCCGGGGGGTGCGCGTTAGGGTCGACGTGACTCGGGGCGGACGCCGGGGGTACGGCCCGCTCGGGCCGCCGGCCCCGATCCCCGCCCACCGAGAGACCGACTCGACCACGCCAACGGAGGTCACCACACCCGTGAGCACCGACCCGAACCCGGCGTACTCCCCGCTCCTGCGGGGTGGCGCCGGTGGGATGAACCTCAACGACTCGGTCTACGAGCGCCTGCTGCGCGAGCGCATCATCTTCCTGGGCACCCAGGTCGACGACGTCATCGCCAACCAGCTGGCCGCCCAGATGCTGCTGCTGTCGGCCGAGGACCCCAAGCGCGACATCCACCTGTACATCAACTCGCCCGGCGGCTCGGTCAGCGCCGGCATGGCCATCTACGACACGATGCAGTTCATCGACTGCGACGTGGCCACCTACGGGATGGGCCTGGCCGCCTCGATGGGCCAGTTCCTGCTGACCGCCGGCACCAAGGGCAAGCGCTACGCCCTGCCGCACGCGCGGATCATGATGCACCAGCCCTCGGCCGGCGTCGGCGGCACCGCGGCCGACATCGCCATCCAGGCCGACCTGTTCCGCCGGACGAAGCGCGAGCTCAACGAGCTGCAGTCCTTCCACACCGGTCAGAGCATCGAGCAGATCGAGAAGGACTCCGACCGCGACCGCTGGTTCACCGCCCAGGAGGCCCTGGAGTACGGGTTCGTCGACCACGTCGTGACCCGCGCGGCCATGACCGACCAGTCCAACCCGGTCACCGACAACTGACGGTTGAGAGGAGAACTGCCATGAGCTTCGAGATGCCCTCCAGCCGTTACGTGCTGCCCTCCTTCGTGGAGCGGACCAGCTACGGCATGAAGGAGTCCAACCCGTACAACAAGCTCTTCGAGGAGCGCATCATCTTCCTCGGGGTGCAGATCGACGACGCGTCGGCCAACGACGTGATGGCGCAGCTCATCACGCTCGAGTCCGCCGACCCGGACCGCGACATCACGATCTACATCAACTCGCCCGGTGGCTCCTTCACCTCGCTGATGGCCATCTACGACACGATGATGTTCGTCCGGCCCGACATCCAGACCGTCTGCATGGGCCAGGCCGCGTCGGCCGCCGCCGTGCTGCTGGCGGCCGGGACCCCGGGCAAGCGGCTGGCGCTCCCGTACTCCCGGGTGCTGATCCACCAGCCCTCCGGTGAGGCCGGCGGCCAGGTGTCGGACCTGGAGATCCACGCCGCGGAGATCGAGCGGGTGCGCACGCAGATGGAGCAGATCCTCGCGCGGCACACCGGCCGGACCGCCGAGCAGGTCCGTTCCGACATCGACCGCGACAAGATCCTCACGGCCGAGGAGGCCAAGGAGTACGGCATCGTCGACCAGGTCATCCAGAGCCGGAAGCTCAACGCGCTCCCGGCATGACCGCCGTCGTCCCCCGAACGGGACGGGGAGAAACCCGCGCGTGTCGCGGTCGTACCCCGTACCGTTCGGGGGGCAGTGCCGGGAGTGACGAGCGAGCCGAGCGCCCCCGGCGCACCGGGGCGTCGGAGCCCCGCGGCGTCGGCGGCGACAGGTACGGTCGGCGAGCGCCCGATCCCCGGCCAGCAGAGCCGGGAGGACCGTCCTCACGGCACCCGTCACCAGCGGGACCGAGCACGGGCACAGAAGTGACACACAATCGGCAGGTCCGCTTCCCCAGGGCCTGCATCCCCCCGAGGTGGAGGTCAGCAGGTGGCACGAATCGGTGAGAGCGGTGACCTGCTCAAGTGCTCGTTCTGCGGGAAGAGCCAGAAGCAGGTCAAGAAGCTCATCGCGGGCCCCGGCGTCTACATCTGCGACGAGTGCATCGACCTCTGCAACGAGATCATCGAGGAGGAGCTCTCGGAGTCGTCGGACCTGAAGTTCGACGAGCTGCCCAAGCCCCGGGAGATCCACGACTTCCTCGAGCAGTACGTCATCGGCCAGGAGAAGGCCAAGCGCACGCTCGCCGTCGCGGTCTACAACCACTACAAGCGGGTGCAGGCCGGCGGTGAGCGCTCCAGCCGCGACGACTCCGTCGAGCTGGCCAAGTCCAACATCCTGCTGATGGGCCCCACCGGCTGCGGCAAGACGCACCTGGCCCAGACGCTGGCGCGGATGCTCAACGTGCCGTTCGCGATCGCCGACGCCACCGCGCTCACCGAGGCCGGGTACGTCGGCGAGGACGTCGAGAACATCCTGCTCAAGCTGATCCAGGCCGCCGACTACGACGTCAAGCGCGCCGAGACCGGGATCATCTACATCGACGAGGTCGACAAGATCGCCCGCAAGAGCGAGAACCCGTCGATCACCCGCGACGTCTCCGGCGAGGGCGTGCAGCAGGCGCTGCTGAAGATCCTCGAGGGGACGACGGCGTCCGTGCCGCCGCAGGGTGGGCGCAAGCACCCGCACCAGGAGTTCATCCAGATCGACACGACGAACGTGCTGTTCATCGTGGGTGGTGCCTTCGCCGGCCTGGAGAAGGTCATCGAGCAGCGGGTCGGCAAGCAGGGCATCGGCTTCGGCGCGGAGATCCGCGGCAAGAAGGAGATCGAGGCCTCGAGCGCGTTCGCCGAGGTCATGCCCGAGGACCTGCTGAAGTTCGGGATGATCCCCGAGTTCATCGGCCGGCTGCCGGTGATCACCAGCGTGCAGGCCCTCGACCGGGACGCGCTGATCCAGATCCTCACCGAGCCGAAGAACGCGCTGGTGCGCCAGTACCGGCGGCTGTTCGAGCTCGACGGCGTGGAGCTCGACTTCACCGACGACGCGCTCGAGGCGATCGCCGACCAGGCCATCCTCCGCGGCACCGGCGCCCGTGGGCTCCGGGCGATCATGGAGGAGGTGCTGCAGTCGGTGATGTACGAGGTGCCCAGCCGCGACGACGTCGCCTCCGTGGTGATCTCCAAGGAGGTCGTGCTGGAGCACGTCAACCCGACCATCGTGCCGCGCAAGCCCGCCCGCGAGCGCCGCGAGAAGAGCGCGTAGGTCCTCCCGCTCCACCCGACGAGCCCGTCCCCGACCTGCGGGGGCGGGCTCGCTCGCGTTGATGGGACCTGCCCGAGCGTGTGCGCCGACGCCGGGTCCGGCGGCCTGGAACGCGGCGCCGGCGCACACGCCGGGCCGTACACCGGGGGCCGGCTCTCCACAGTCCGTCCCGACCCGGCCGGCGGACCCCGTGTCCCGGCGAGCCTCGCGGCATGGCACACGACCTCGACGCCGTCGTCGGCCCGGACGGGTGGACGACGTGGGAGTCGCTCACGGCCCGCGTGGACCGCAGCACGCTCACCCGCTGGGTGGCCTCGGGCCGACTGCGACGGGTCCAGCCCGGCGTCTACGCGCTGCCGCGCGCCGTCGGCGACTGGCGGGCGCGCGTCGAGGCGGCGGCGCGGTCCTTCGGTGGCGTGGTCAGCCACCGGTCCGCGCTGGCGCTGTGGGAGCTCGCGCCGTCCGGTGGACCGGTCCACCTGACGGTGCGGCACACGCGCAGCGGACGAGGGGCCCCGGGCGTCGTCCTGCACCGCACCCGGGAGCTCGACGACAGCGTCCGCCGGGTCGAGGGACTGCCGGTGAGCTGCGCGGCGCGGGCGGTGGTGGACACGTGGGGGAGACCCGGCGGGTTGACCCGGGCGGAGGTCCGCGCCGCCGCGATCGACGCCGTCCGGCGCCGGCTGTGCCGACCCGACGACCTGGCCTGGGAGGTCAGGCGCCGACCGTGCCTGCCCGGACGGGCGTCCCTGGTCGAGCTGGTCCGGTTGCTGGCCGAGGGCTGTCGCAGCGAGCTGGAGGGCTGGGGCTGCCTGACCGTGCTCCGCGGCCCCGGCATGCCGGCGTTCACCCTGCAACGCCGACTGGTGGTCGCGGGCGACGTGTACGTCCTCGACGCCGCGTACGAGGACGCGCTGCTCGCCGTCGAGATGGACGGCGCCGCCTGGCACGGCTCGCGGGCACAGCGCGAGCGGGACATCCGGTGCGATGCGCGGGTGGCGACGGCGGGCTGGCAGACGCTGCGGTTCGGCTACCGCCGGCTGACCGGCGAGCCGGACGCGTGCCGGACGGAGATCCGCGCCGTCCACGCCGCTCGCCGCCGCCTGCTGAGCCCGGAGCGTGGGCGCTGACGCCGCACTCGCGGGCCCGGAACCCGGCGCGAGCGCACACCCTCCGGCCCGGGCGGCGGGGGGCGCGCCGGGCTGGCACCCTCGACGACGTGCGCGTTCTCACCGCCCTCCCCGATGCGGCGCGCGCAGCGTTCCGCTCCCGGGTCTCCGGGGACCCCGCCGGCGCGCCGGACTGGGTGCGCGACATCGCCCGGGTCGGCACGGGGCCGGGCTGGTTCGAGCCCGACGGCGTCGTCTGGCGGGTGCACGGCGACCTCTCGACACTCGTCGGCGGCGTGGCCGCGCTGCTGGGCCAGGCGGCGCACCCGCTGGCGCTCGCGGGCGTGCAGCAGCACTCGGCCTACCGCGAGGACCCGTGGCAGCGCCTGGCCGGCACCGCCCGCTGGCTCGTGGTGAGCACCTTCGGCTCCGCCGAGCTCGCCGAGCGCGAGGCCGCCCGGGTGCGCGGCATGCACGAGAGCGTCCGCGGCCGGGTGCGCGGGCGGGCCTACTCGGCGTCGGACCCGCAGCTGCTGCGCTGGGTGCACCTGGCCTTCACCGACGCGTTCCTCGCCGCGCAGCAGGCGGTCGGCCGCGACCTCACCGCCCGCTTCGGCCCCCGCTGGCCCGACGTCTACGTCGCCGACTGGGCGCGCAGCGCCGAGGAGCTCGGCGCCACCGACCTCCCGCACAGCGCCGCCGAGCTCGCCGATGCCCTCGCCGCGTACCGCCCGCAGCTCGCGCCCGTGCCCGACTCGCTGCGCGCCTTCCTCGCCGCCCCGCCCGGGCTCAGCCCGCCCGAGCGGGTCTTCTACCGCGGCCTGTCCGGCGCCGCCGCGCAGCTGGTCTCGCCCGCGCTGGCCGGGTGCGCCGGTGTCCCGGGCCGCGGCCGCGGCGGGGCCGCGCAGGTCGCCGTCGCCCGGACCCAGCTGATCGCCCTGCGGCTCGCGCTCGGGGACCGCAGCCCCTCGGAGGAGGCCGCCCGCTGGCGGCTGGGCCTGGGCCCGGCACCGGACTGGGCGGTCGAGGACGCCGCCTAGCCAGGGAGCCGGGCTCAGCCCTCCGCGGGTGGCGCCAGGACGACGTCGACCGACAGCGGGCCCTCGCCGGCGACGACGGTCAGCGACGCGATCCGCCCGGCGTCGGTCAGGTCACCGCGGCCGGCCTCCACCAGCGCGACGTCCGGCGTGGTCACGGTCGCGGACTCGACGTCGGCCCGCATCGACACCTTGGCGTCGGACTTGGCCTTGCGGACCCCGGCCAGCGCGGCGGCCACCGCGGGCAGCACCTCCGGGTCGCCCCCGGCGGGCAGCTCGGCGGCGGCCGGCCACGGCGCGCGGTGCACCGAGCCGCTCTGCCACCAGGACCAGACCTCCTCGGTGACGAACGGCAGCACCGGCGCGAACAGCCGCAGCTGGACCGACAGCGCCAGCGCCAGCGCGGCCTGCGCCGACTCCGCCGCCGCCCCGCTGCCGTAGGCGCGGGACTTCACCAGCTCGACGTAGTCGTCGCAGAACGACCAGAAGAACGTCTCGGTCACCTCGAGCGCGCGGGTGTAGTTGTAGGACTCCATCGCCGCGGTGGCCTCGTCGACGACGTCGGCCAGCCGGCGCAGCAGCCCCAGGTCGATCGGCTCGGTGACCTGCTCGGCGGAGAGGTCGGCGGTGACCCCGAGCCCCAGCACGAACTTGCCGACGTTGAGGATCTTCATGGCCAGCCGCCGGCCGACCTTCATCTGCGCCTCGTCGAACGGCGAGTCCGCCCCCGGCCGGGCGCCGGCGGCCCGCCAGCGGACGGCGTCGGTGCCGTAGCGCTCGAGCACGTCGATCGGGGTGACGACGTTGCCCTTCGACTTCGACATCTTCTTGCGGTCGGGGTCGACGACGAACCCGGAGATCGTGGCGTGCGTCCACGGCACCGTGCCGTGCTCGAAGTGCGAGCGGACGACGGTGGAGAACAGCCAGGTGCGGATGATGTCGTGCGCCTGGGGCCGCTGGTCCATCGGGAAGACGTGCGCGAACAGCTCCGGGTCGGTGTCCCAGCCCGAGGCCACCTGCGGCGACAGCGACGACGTCGCCCAGGTGTCCATGACGTCGGGGTCGGCGACGAACCCGCCGGGGACGCCGCGCTGCGACTCGTCGAACCCGGGCGGCACGTCGGACGACGGGTCGACCGGCAGCGACTCCTCGGGGGCGAGGATCGGGTCGTCGTACACGGGGTCGCCGGCGGAGTCGAGCCGGTACCAGACCGGGAACGGGACGCCGAAGAACCGCTGCCGGCTGATCAACCAGTCGCCGTTGAGGCCCTCGACCCAGTTCTCGTAGCGGTACCGCATGTGCTCGGGCACCCACTGGATCTCCCGCCCGCGGGCGATGAGGGCGTCGCGCAGCTCGGCGTCGCGGCCGCCGTTGCGGATGTACCACTGCCGCGTGGTGACGATCTCGAGCGGGCGCTCGCCCTTCTCGTAGAACTTCACCGGGTGGGTGATCGCGGTCGGCCCGCCGTGCAGGTCGCCGGACTCGCGCAGCATCTCCACGATCCGCTGCTGCGCGCTGTACGCCGTCTTCCCGGCCAGCTCGGCGTAGACGTCGGCGGGCACGTCGGCCGGCGCGTCGGGCACCAGCCGACCGTCCCAGCCGACCACCGCGCGGGTGGGCAGCTGCAGCTCCCGCCACCAGGTGACGTCGTTGAGGTCGCCGAAGGTGCAGATCATCGCGATGCCCGAGCCCTTGTCCGGCTCGGCCAGGCGGTGGGCGACCACCGGCACCTCGACGCCGAACAGCGGCGTCCGCACGGTCGACCCGAACAGCCCCTGGTAGCGCTCGTCGTCGGGGTGGGCCACCAGCGCCACGCAGGCCGGCAGCAGCTCGGGCCGGGTGGTCTCGATGAACACCGGCCCGTCCGACGAGTGGAACGAGATCCGGTGGTAGGCGCCGGGGCGTTCCCGGTCCTCCAGCTCGGCCTGCGCCACCGCGGTGCGGAAGGTGACGTCCCAGAGGGTCGGCGCCTCCTGCGCGTAGGCCTCGCCGCGGGCGAGGTTGTGCAGGAAGGCGCGCTGCGCGGTGGCGCGGGAGGCCTCGGAGATCGTCCGGTAGACGTTGGTCCAGTCCACCGACAGCCCGACGCGGCGCCACAGCTGCTCGTAGGCGGCCTCGTCCTCCTCGGTGAGCCGCATGCACAGCTCGACGAAGTTGCGCCGCGAGACCGGCTGCTGGTCCCTGCCCGGCTTCGCGGGGGGCTCGAACGACGGGTCGTAGGGGAGCGAGGGGTCGCAGCGGACCCCGTAGAAGTTCTGCACCCGGCGCTCGGTGGGCAGCCCGTTGTCGTCCCAGCCCATCGGGTAGTAGACGTGCCGGCCGCGCATCCGCTGGTAGCGGGCGACGACGTCGGTGTGGGTGTAGCTGAACACGTGCCCGACGTGCAGCGACCCGCTCGCGGTCGGCGGCGGGGTGTCGATGGAGTACGTCTGCTCCCGGGGTGCCGACAGGGCCGCCGCGCGGTCGAAGGCGTAGGTGTCGGCCTCCGCCCAGCGGGCGGCCCACTTCTCCTCGAGACCGTCGAGGCTCGGCTTGTCGGGTACGCCCGCGCCGGCTCCCGGAGCGGTGCTGACCGGGGTGCGGGTGTCGGCGACCATGGGCTCCATCCTAGGAACCGCCCGGCTGGCATCCTGGGGAGGATGAGCAGCGACCTGACCCGCGTCGAGGAGGAGCTGCTGGCCCGCTGGCCGGAGACCCGGCTGGAGCCCTCGCTCACCCGGATCGCCGCCCTGGTCGACCTGCTGGGCAACCCGCACCGGGCCTATCCGGTGGTCCAGGTGGCCGGCACCAACGGCAAGACGACGACGGCGCGGATCGTCGACGAGCTGCTGCGCGGCTTCGGCCTGCGCGTGGGCCGCTTCACCAGCCCGCACCTGCAGTCGGTGCGCGAACGGATCGTCCTCGACGGCGAGCCGGTGGGCGCCGAGCGGTTCGTCGAGACGTACGCCGACATCGCGCCCTACGTGCAGATGGTCGACGCCGCCGGCGAGCACCCGATGAGCTTCTTCGAGGTCATGGTGGGCATGGCCTACGCGACCTTCGCCGAGGCCCCGGTCGACGTCGCCGTGATCGAGGTCGGCATGGGCGGTACCTGGGACGCCACCAACGTC
Organism: Geodermatophilus sp. SYSU D00710; assembly: GCF_054050195.1. NCBI lineage: Bacteria > Bacillati > Actinomycetota > Actinomycetes > Geodermatophilales > Geodermatophilaceae > Geodermatophilus > Geodermatophilus sp. SYSU D00710. The sequence goes on along the minus strand of NZ_JBJGYX010000022.1, from coordinate 50,555 downwards.
GTCGACGCACGGGTCGCCGTCGTCACCCCGGTCGCGCTCGACCACGCGGAGTACCTCGGCCCCGACGTCGGCACGATCGCCGGGGAGAAGGCCGGGATCGTCAAGGCCGACGCGATCGCCGTCCTCGCGCACCAGCAGCCGGCCGCCCTCGACGCCCTGGTGCGCCGCGCCGTCGAGGTGGAGGCCGTCGTCGCCCGCGAGGGCGCCGAGTTCGGGGTGCTGGAGCGCAAGGTCGCCGTCGGCGGGCAGCAGCTGCGGCTGCAGGGCCTCGGCGGCGAGTACGACGAGCTCTTCCTGCCGCTGTTCGGCGCGCACCAGGCGCAGAACGCCGTCACCGCGCTGGCCGCCGTCGAGGCGTTCCTCGGCGCGGGGGCGACCACCGGCCCGATCGACGTCGACACCGTGCGCGCCGCGCTCGCCGCCGTGCGCTCCCCGGGCCGGCTCGAGCGGGTGCGCACCAGCCCCACCGTGCTGGTCGACGCCGCGCACAACCCCGCCGGCATGGCCGCCACCGTGGAGGCGATCCGGGAGTCCTTCGACTTCACCCGGCTGGTCGGCGTCGTCGGCTGCGTGCGCGGCAAGGACGTCGAGGGGATGCTGCGCGAGCTGGAGACCGTCTGCGCCGAGCTGGTGGTCACCCAGAACGGGTCGCCCCGGGCGATGCCGGCCGACGAGCTGGGCGCGCTGGCCGTCGACGCCTTCGGCGCCGACCGGGTCAGCGTCTCCCCGCGGCTGCCCGAGGCGATCACCGAGGCGGTCGAGCTCGCCGAGGCCGGGCCCGACGACGCGCTCGGCGGCTCGGGCGTGCTGGTCACCGGCAGCGTGGTCACCGCCGGCGAGGCCCGCACCGTGCTGGGCGGGAAGCCGTGACCGCGCCCGACCCGGTCCGGGCGGGGCGGGCGCTGCGCGGCGCCGCCGCGGCCGTGCTGCTCCTCGAGGGCATCGCGGTGCTGTTCGTGCCCCGCGCGATCGCCCAGACCGAGGCCGGCCTCGGCGGGGCGCGGCTGACGGTCCTGCTGGTGCTCGCCGTGCTCCTGGTGCTGGCCAGCGGGATCCAGCGGCGGCCGCGCGGGCTGGAGATCGGCACCGCGCTGCAGGTCCCGCTGCTGCTCACCGGCCTCGTCGACGCCGCCATGTGGTTCGTCGGCGGCGTCTTCGTGCTCATCTGGCTCTACCTGCTGCAGATCCGCAAGGAGCTGCTCGGCTCGCCGTTCCGCGAGCCGGCCGCGCCGCCCGACCAGGACGCCCCGCCGCCGGTCTGAGCCGCCCCCGCTCTGGCAGGGTGACCGGGTGGGCCTCGACCGCGCGGTGCTGTTCCGGCTGGCGACCAGCGCGCGCTTCGAGAGCGCCGTCCGCGCGCTGCCGGCCGGCGAGCGGCTCGGCTGGCGGGCGGCGTCCCGCTACGTGGCCGGCCGCACCCGCGAGGAGGCGCTGGCGGTCACCGGGCGGCTGCTCGCCGACGGCCGGGGGGTGAGCGTCGACCTCTTCGGTGAGCACGTCGCCGACGTCGCGGTCGCCGAGCGGGTCGTCGAGGAGTACCGGTCCCTGGCCGCGGCCCTGCCCGGCCCGCCGGCCGACGCGTGGCTCGCGGTCGACCTGAGCCACCTCGCGCTCGACACGGACCCGGCCGGCACCGCCGACCGTCTCGCCACCGTCGCGGGCGCCCTGCCGCCGGGGCGGCGGATCCAGGTGGGCGCGGAGGAGGCCGCCCGCACCGACGCGGTGCTGTCCTGCGTGCTCGCCGTCGCCGGCCGTGGCCTGGCCGACCGGCTCGGCGCCACCGTCCAGGCCAACCTGCGGCGCTCACCCGAGGACGTCGACGCCCTCGTCGCCGCCGGCGTCCACGTCCGCCTGGTCAAGGGGGCCTACGTCGAGCGGGCGGGGGTCCACCGCTACGGGGAGCCCACCGACGTCGCCTACCTCCGGCTGGGCGCCCGCCTCGCCGAGCGCGGGGCGGACTGGTCGATGGCCACCCACGACGGGCGGCTGCGCGAGGCGCTGCTCCTGCTGGCGGGGCGGCCGGTGACCGTGGAGCAGCTGCTGGGCGTGCGGCCCGACGTCCTCGACGACCTGGCCCGCCGCGGGATCCCGACGCGCGTCTACGTGCCCTACGGCTCCGACTGGTTCCGCTACTGGATGCGGCGTGTCGCCGAGTCGCGGGGGGCCTGACCGGCGTCCCGTAGGCTGCCGCCCCGTGACTGATCGCACCCTGGTCCTCGTCAAGCCCGACGGCGTCGCCCGCGGCCTGGTCGGCGAGGTCGTCTCGCGGCTGGAGGCCAAGGGCCTGCGCCTGGTCGCCGCCGAGCTGCGCACGCTGCCCCGCGAGGTCGCCGAGCAGCACTACGCCGAGCACCGCGAGAAGCCGTTCTTCGGCTCGCTGGTCGAGTTCATCACCGGCGGCCCGCTGCTGGCCCTCGTCGTCGAGGGGCCGCGCGCCGTCGAGGCCTTCCGCGCCCTGGCCGGCGCCACCGACCCGGTGAAGGCAGCCCCCGGCACCATCCGCGGCGACTTCGCCCTCGAGGTGCAGTCCAACATCGTGCACGGCTCGGACTCCGACGAGTCCGCCGCGCGCGAGATCGGGCTCTTCTTCCCCGACCTGGGCTAGCCGGCGCGAGGCCCTTCGGCCCCCTCGTAGGGGCCCGCCACGAGCCTGCGAGTAGTGGGGGGCGAGGGGGTCCTTCAGCAGGCCGCGCCGATGAGCGGGCGGCCGGCGCGCACCATCCGCTCCACGGCCGCGGCCGGCACCGGGGCGCCGAACAGGTGCCCCTGGGCCACGCCGCAGCCCAGCGCGCGCAGCGCGGCGAGCTGACCGGGCTGCTCGACGCCCTCGGCGACGACCTCCAGGCCCAGGCTGTTGCCCAGCGCGATGACGGCGTCGGCGAGCGACCCGCCCGCCGCCCCGGCGGCCAGCCGCGCCACCGAGGACGGGTCGATCTTCAGCCGGTGCAGCGGCAGGTCCCGCAGCCGGGCCAGCGACGACGAGCCGGTGCCGAAGTCGTCGATCACCACGTGCACGCCCAGCGCGTGCACGTCGCGGATGCCGGCCGCGGTGTCGGGCCCGGACGCCACCGCCTCGGGGACCTCGATCTCCAGCCGGCCGGGGTCGACCCCGGCGGCGCGCGCGGCGCCGGCCAGCGAGACGGCGAGGTCACCGGTGGCCAGCCGGCGCGGGGAGACGTTGACCGCCATGCGCAGCTCCGGCAGGCCCGCCGCGTCCCACGACCGCAGCTGGCAGCACGCCTCGCGGATGACCCAGTCGTCGATGGCGTCGATGACCCCGGCGGCCTCCGCGACCGGGATGAAGCCGGCCGGCTCGACCAGCCCCCGGCTGCCCGACTGCCAGCGGGCCAGCGCCTCGACGCCGGTGACCGCGCCGGTGCGCAGGTCGACCTGTGGCTGGTAGAGCACCCGCAGCTCGCCGGCGTCGACGGCGGCGCGCAGGTCGCGCACCAGCTCGTCCTGCGCGGCGACCTCCTCGCGCATCCCGCGCTCGAACACCCGCACCCGGTTCTTGCCGCCGGACTTGGCCACGTACATCGCGAGGTCGGCGTCGCGCAGCAGGTCGTCCATGCCGCGGCGGTCGTTGGCGTCGGTGAGCGTGACGCCGACGCTGCCGCCCACGGTGAACCGCTCGTCGCCCCACGCCACGGGCTCGCACAGCGCCCGCAGCAGCCGTTCGGCCACGGTGACGACGTCGCGGCGGCCCTCGACGTCCTCCATCAGCACGACGAACTCGTCCCCGCCGAGGCGGGCGACGGTGTCGGCCGGGCGCACGCTGGACTCCAGCCGCCGCGCGACCGCGGTCAGGACCGCGTCACCGGCCTCGTGCCCGCAGTCGTCGTTGACCGCCTTGAAGTCGTCGAGGTCGAGCAGCAGCACCGCGTGCCGGCGGGCGCGGCGGTCGGCGAGGGCGTGCTCGAGGCGGTCCTGCATCAGCGCGCGGTTGGCCAGGCCGGTGAGCGGGTCGTGCAGGGCCAGCCGGGCCAGCTCGCCGGCCTGCTGCTCGAGCTGGCGGGCCGCCGCGTGCGCCTGGGCCTCGCTGCGCTTGCGCCCGGTGATGTCCCGCGCGATGCCCGCGACGCCGGTCGGCCGCCCGTCGTCGTCCCGGATGAGCGAGAAGGTGACCAGCGCGTCGAAGGCCGAGCCGTCCCGCCGGCGGTGCCGCCGCTCGTGGCTGCCGGGAGGCAGCCGCGTGAGGTCCGCCGGCAGCGGCGGGCCGGCCGACAGCAGCGAGACGTGCCGGCCGACGATCTCGGGGGCGGACCAGCCGTAGAGCCGCTCGGCGCCGGGGTTCCAGCTGGTGATCGTGCCGTCGGTGGTGGTGGTGACCACCGCGTCGTCGGTGGTCTGCACGACGGCGGCCAGCCGGGCCAGCGCGTCGCGCTGGGCGGCGAGCTCCGTGGTGCGCTCGGCGACCAGCGCCTCGATGACCTCGCGCCGGTCGTCGAACCGCCGCCAGGCCACCAGGCACGCCCAGCTCTCCACCAGCACGAAGGCGGCGTGCAGCAGGGCCATGGGCAGCGGCGCGACGTCGTGCTCGAACACCGCGTGCGGTACCAGGGTGCCCAGCACGAGGTGGTGCACGCCGACGAAGGCGATCGCGAGCAGGAACGGCGCCCGGGCGGCGTAGAGGGCGGCCAGCGGCAGCAGCGCGAAGAAGAGGAAGTGCGCCTCGGTGGCGCCGGAGGACAGCTGCACGGCCAGCGCGGCGGCGGTCATGAGCGCGAGGGCCGCGGCGGCCGCCCGGGTGCTGCGGCGCAGGGCCGGCGCCGCCGCGAGCAGGACCAGCACCGCCAGGGGAGCGGTGTGCAGGGCCGCCGACACCGGACCGGCGCCGCGCACCAGCGCGTACACCGGCACCGCGGCCAGCAGGACGACGAGCGTGCGCAGGACGAACGCGTGGTGGGCGGCCCACTGCTCGACGGGCATCACGCGCCCCGGGGGGAGGGTCAGCCAGGACCCGCCGCGAGGTCGGGTGGGGAGGACGCCGTCGGCGTCCTGGAGCACACCGGTGCCCCCGGCCGGCTGGCTCATGGTCCCCCTCGCGAACGCCCCCGTCGGTCACTCGGAGTTTAGGTGCGGTCACGGAGTGGTGCAGCTCGGCGAACCGGTCCGGCGCCGGGGGACGGCGCGTCTACCCTGGACCGGTCATGACCGGACAGAGTCTCTACCCCCGTCTCGAGCCGCTGCTGGCCCAGGTGCAGAAGCCGATCCAGTACGTCGGCGGTGAGCTGAACGCGCAGGTCAAGGCGTGGGACGACGTCGCCGTCCACTGGGCGCTGATGTACCCCGACGCCTACGAGGTGGGGCTGCCCAACCAGGGCCTCATGATCCTCTACGAGGTGCTCAACGAGCGCCCCGACGCCCTCGCCGAGCGCACCTATGCCGTCTGGCCCGACCTCGCCGCGCTGATGCGCGAGCACGGCGTCGGCCAGTTCACCGTCGACGCCCACCGCGCCGTGCGCGACTTCGACGTGCTCGGGGTGAGCTTCGCGACCGAGCTCGGCTACACCAACCTGCTCGAGGCCCTGGACCTCGCCGGGATCCCGCTGCACGCAGCCGACCGCGACGCGACCCACCCGGTCGTCGTCGCCGGCGGGCACGCCGCCTTCAACCCCGAGCCGATCGCCGACTTCGTCGACTGCGCGGTCCTCGGCGACGGCGAGCAGGCCGTCGGAGACATCACCGACGTCGTCAGGGCGTGGAAGGAGCAGGGCCGCCCCGGCGGCCGCGAGGAGCTGCTGGCCCGGCTGGCCCGCGTGGACGGCGTCTACGTCCCGCGCTTCTACGCCGTCTCCTACGGTCCCGACGGCGCGATCGCGGCGGTGACCCGCACCCGCGACGACGTCCCGGCGCGGGTCGGCAAGCGCACCGTGATGGACCTCGACGAGTGGCCCTACCCGAAGACGCCGCTGGTGCCGCTGGCCGAGAGCGTGCACGAGCGGATGAGCGTGGAGATCTTCCGCGGCTGCACGCGGGGCTGCCGCTTCTGCCAGGCCGGGATGATCACCCGTCCGGTGCGCGAGCGGACGATCACCGGTATCGGGTCGATGGTCGACCAGGGCCTGCGCGCCACCGGCTACGAGGAGGTGGGGCTGCTCTCGCTGTCCAGCGCCGACCACTCCGAGATCGCCCAGGTGGCCAAGGAGCTCGCCGACCGCTACGAGGGCACGAACACCGGGCTGTCCCTGCCCAGCACCCGCGTCGACGCCTTCAACGTCACGCTGGCCAACGAGCTGTCCCGCAACGGCCGGCGCTCCGGGCTGACCTTCGCGCCCGAGGGCGGCAGCGAGCGGATCCGCCGGGTGATCAACAAGACCGTGTCCAAGGAGGACCTGGTCCGCACGGTCACCACCGCCTACGCCAACGGCTGGCAGCAGGTGAAGCTCTACTTCATGTGCGGGCTCCCCACGGAGACCGACGAGGACGTGCTCGAGATCGCCGAACTCGCCGTCGAGGTCATCCGCGCCGGCCGGGAGGCCAGCGGCCGCAAGGACATCCGCTGCACCGTCTCCATCGGCGGCTTCGTGCCCAAGCCCCACACGCCCTTCCAGTGGGCCGGCCAGGCCAGCGCGGAGACCATCGACCACCGGTTGAGGGTGCTGCGGCAGGCCATCAACGCCGACCGCCGGATCGGCCGCTCGATCGGCCTGCGCTACCACGACGGCAAGCCCGGCGTCATCGAGGGGCTGCTGTCCCGCGGTGACCGCCGCGTGGGCCGGGTCATCGAGCGGGTGTGGCGCGACGGCGGCCGGTTCGACGGCTGGAGCGAGCACTTCTCCTACGAGCGCTGGACCGCCGCGGCCGCCGAGGAGCTCGGCGCCCTCGGCGTCGACCTCGACTGGTTCACCACCCGCGAGCGCACGCAGCACGAGGTGCTGCCCTGGGACCACCTGGACTCCGGGCTGGACAAGGAGTGGCTCTGGGACGACTGGCAGGAGGCGCTGGCCGAGGAGGAGGTCGCCGACTGCCGGTGGACCCCCTGCTACGACTGCGGCGTGTGCCCGACCATGGGCACCGAGATCCAGATCGGCCCCACCGGGCGCAGCCTGCTGCCGCTCACCGTCGTCGGGCGCTGACCGGTGGCCCGCTCCCCGGAGGGCCCGCCTCCGCCGCCGACCGTGCAGCGGCTGCGGCTGCGCTACGCCAAGCGCGGTCCGCTGCGCTTCGCCTCCCACCGCGACCTCGCCCGCGCGCTGGAGCGGGCGCTGCGCCGGGCGCGGGTGCCCATGGCGTACTCCGCCGGCTTCACCCCGCACCCGAAGATCAGCTACGTCGGGGCGGCGCCGACCGGGGCGGCCAGCGAGGCGGAGTACCTGGAGATCGGCCTGGCCGAGCGGCGTGACCCCGAGCAGGTCCGGGCCGCCCTCGACGACTCGCTGCCGCCGGGCATCGACGTCCTCGAGTGCGTCGAGGCCGCCGAGGGCGGCGGGTCGCTGGCCGACCGGATCGACGCCGCCCGGTGGAGCGTCGAGCTGCCCGGGATCGAGCCCGCCGAGCTGTCCGCGGCGCTCGCCGCGTTCCTCGCGCGGGACGAGGTCACGGTGGCCAAGCGCACCAAGAACGGCCTGCGGGACGTCGATGCGCGGGGTCCCGTGGCCTCGGCGTCCGCGGGCGGTGCGGCAGGACGTGCCATACTGCACATGGTCGTCCGGCAGGTGACGCCCGCCGTTCGACCCGACGACGTGGTGGCCGCTCTCGCTGCCGTCGCCGACCTGCGCCCGCCGTCGCCCCCACGGGCCGTGCGTGAGGCGCAGGGCCGGCTCGACGACAGCGGGACCGTGGCCGATCCGCTCGGTCCCGACCGAGCGGCGCGCACCCGCTGCCAGGGGGAGCACGCCGCGGTCTGACCGGCGACCCCGGGCGCCACCGCGCCGTCGAGCGGCACGGCTGCCAGACGTGACGCGCCCCGCCCGGCACCACCCCAGACCACCGGCACCACCGCACCACCTGCAGTCCGCACCACCTGCAGTCCGGCTCCGGCCGCGGCCACCGCCGACCGGGACCGACCACAGACTTCGCGAGCCGAGCGCGCCGCCGTACCCCGAGCGGCCGCCCGGCCCGCCCAACCCGTGCTCCTGCGCGGCCGCCTGTCCCCGAGGGGACCGGCGCCCGGGAGCACCACACAGGAGGCGAGCCCTCGTGGCCGACCAGGACAACGACACCACCAGCGACACCACCAGCGACCCGACCGCCACCGACGGCGCCCCCGGCCCGGACACCCCCGCCGGCGACTCCGCCGCCGTCGCGGAGGTGCTCACCGGAGAGGCGGCGAACGGCGAGCCGCTCCCCGATGCGGACGAGCAGGCCGAGGCTCCCGCCGAGCCCGAGCCCGAGCCCGAGGCCCCCGCCGGACCCGAGGCCGAGGAGGAGCCCGAGGAGACGCTGCCGGCGCCGTTCGGCGCGCAGTTCAGCTCACCCGAGCCCACCGCCGTGATCGCCCGGCCCCGCCGCCGGGCCACCCGCCCCGCCGGGTCGGCCGACCCCGTGGCTGCCCCACCCCCGCTGCCGGTCGCGCCGGTGGCCCCGGCGTTCGTGAGCTTCGTGGCGCCCCCCGAGGCCGAGGTCGCGCCCGCACCCCGCCGGCGCAGCCGCCGGCCGCTGCCCGAGTCCCCCGAGGTCGAGGACGCCGGCCCGCCGGCGGAGGACGGGGAGCAGGCGCCCGCGCCCCGCTCGCGCCGCGGTCGGTCCCGCCGCCGCGGCGGGTCCGCGGACGCCGAGGGCCCGGCCGACGAGACCGTCGCCGCCGAGGACGCGGTCGCCGAGGACGCCGTCGACGACACCGAGACCGACGCCGAGGAGACCGACCGCGACGACGCCGACCGCGACGAGGCCGGCGGCAGCCGGCGTCGCCGCCGCGGCCGCCGGGGCCGCGGCCGGGGCCGCACCGGCGACGAGGCCGACGAGGAGTCCGGCGACCGGGCCTCCGACGAGGACGCCGACGACGAGGACGCCGACGCGACCGAGGACGCCGACACCGAGGGCGAGGACGGCGCCGACGCCGACGCCGAGGACGAGAGCGCCGACGCCGAGGCCGGGTCGGGCACCCGCCGCCGGCGCCGTCGCCGCCGCCGTGGCGGTGAGGCCGCCGCCGAGTCCGGCGCCGAGGACGACGACGACCGCCCGGAGCGGGCCGGCCGCAACGGCCGCGCGACCAGCGACGACGACGTCCGGGGCGTCACCGGCTCCACCCGGCTGGAGGCCAAGCGCCAGCGCCGCCGGGAGGGCCGCGACACCGGGCGCCGCCGCGCGCCGATCCTCACCGAGGCCGAGTTCCTCGCCCGCCGCGAGTCGGTGGAGCGCCGGATGGTCATCCGCCAGCGCGGTGAGCGCACCCAGATCGCGGTCCTCGAGGACGGCGTCCTGGTCGAGCACTACGTCACCCAGGCGCAGGCGACGTCCTTCGCCGGCAACGTCTACCTCGGCCGGGTGCAGAACGTGCTGCCCAGCATGGAGGCGGCGTTCATCGACATCGGCAAGGGCCGCAACGCCGTCCTCTACGCCGGCGAGGTCAACTGGGAGGCCGCCGGCCTCACCGGCAAGCAGCGCTCGATCGAGCAGGCGCTCAAGTCCGGCGACAAGGTCCTCGTCCAGGTCACCAAGGACCCGATCGGCCACAAGGGCGCCCGGCTCACCCAGCAGGTCAACCTGCCCGGCCGGTTCCTGGTCTACGTGCCCGGCGGCTCGATGACCGGGATCAGCCGCAAGCTGCCCGACACCGAGCGGCAGCGGCTCAAGGACATCCTGCGCACGATCGTCCCGGAGGACGCCGGCGTCATCATCCGGACCGCCGCGGAGGGCGCCTCGGAGGAGGAGCTCACCCGCGACGTCGCCCGGCTCAAGGCGCAGTGGGAGGTCATCCAGACCAAGGCGTCGTCGTCGAGCAACGCCCCCTCGCTGCTCTACGGCGAGCCCGACCTCGCCATCCGGGTCATCCGCGACGTCTTCAACGAGGACTTCACCGAGCTCGTCGTCCAGGGCGACGACGCGTGGGACACCGTCGAGGCCTACGTCGCGCACGTCTCCCCGGAGCTCACCGGCCGGCTGATCCGGCACACCGGCGAGGGCGACGTCTTCCGCGACCTGCGCATCGACGAGCAGCTGGCCAAGGCGCTGGACCGCAAGGTGTGGCTGCCCTCGGGCGGCTCGCTGGTCATCGACCGCACCGAGGCCATGACCGTCGTCGACGTCAACACCGGCAAGTTCACCGGGTCCGGCGGCAACCTCGAGCAGACCGTCACGCGCAACAACATGGAGGCGGCGGAGGAGATCGTCCGCCAGCTCCGGCTGCGCGACATCGGCGGCATCATCGTCATCGACTTCATCGACATGGTGCTCGAGAGCAACCGCGACCTGGTGCTGCGCCGGCTCACCGAGTGCCTGGGCCGCGACCGCACGAAGCACCAGGTGGCCGAGGTGACCTCGCTGGGCCTGGTGCAGATGACCCGCAAGCGGGTCGGGCAGGGCCTGCTCGAGGTGTTCTCCGAGCCGTGCGAGCACTGCCGCGGCCGGGGCGTCCTCGTGCACACCGACCCGGTGGACGAGAAGCGCCGCGGGAGCTCCGGCGGGAACGGCTCCGGCGGCGGCAACGGCGGCCGCCGGGACGCGGGCCGCCGGGACGAGCGCAAGCAGGAGGCCGAGCGCAAGGAGGCCGAGCGCGAGCCGGTCGAGGTCGCCGCGACCGAGTCGTCCGGCCCCGACGCCGACGCGACCCCCGGTGACGGGCAGCGCTCCGGCGGCCGGCGCAACCGCGGCCGGCGCAACCGCGGGCAGTCGGGGGAGGAGCGGGCCGCCGAGGACGCCGCCGTGCTCGCCGTCGCCTCCGGTGCCGACCCGGCCGCGGAGGACACCACCGCCGAGCCCGCCGACGACGCACCGGCCGGGGCCGACGCCGCCGAGGCGCCCGTCACCGAGCCGGCCGTGGTGGCCGCCGAGGCCCCCGAGGTCGAGGTGACGGTGCAGATCGGCGCCGAGGTGCCCGGCGGAGAGGTGACCCAGCCGGTCGCCGACGAGCCGGTCGCCGACGAGCCGGCCGCCGGTCCCGTCCCCGGGGACGACGACGAGGCGCTCCCCCCGGGCGCCGGCGTCGACGACCCCGGCCCGGTCGACGAGGACCCCGCCGACGGCGGGCCCGCCGGCAACGGTGCCGGTGCGGTCGCCGGCGCCGTGCGCCCGCGGCGTCGCCGCGCCGCCAGCCGCCCGGCCGGTCCGCCGGCGAGCTAGCAGCCCCTGGAGCGGCCGGGACCGCGTTCGACCCCGGCGCGGCCGCTCGGGTACGCTGGTCGGGTTGCACCGCCCCGACCGGGCTCCGCCCCGGGGTCGAGGAGGCGGTGCGGCCCGTCCAGCACCCGGCGCCCGCGCCGGGGTGCGCTCGGGGACGATTCGCGGGACTGACAGCAGCGATCGAGGAGTTCAGTGGTGTACGCAGTCGTGAAGGCCGGTGGCCGGCAGCACAAGGTGGCCGTGGGCGACCGGTTCACGGTCAACCGTCTCGCGGGTGAGGCGGGCGACACCGTCACCCTCCCGGCCCTGCTCCTGGTCGACGGCGAGACCGTCACCAGTGACGCGCAGGCGCTGGCCGGCGTGACCGTGACCGGCGAGATCGTCGGCCACGGCAAGGGCCCGAAGATCCGCATCCACAAGTTCAAGAACAAGACGGGCTACCACAAGCGTCAGGGCCACCGTCAGCCGCTGACCGACGTGGTCATCCGCGACATCACGAAGGGCTGACGACGACATGGCACACAAGAAGGGCGCCTCGTCCTCCCGCAACGGCCGCGACTCGAACGCCCAGCGCCTCGGCGTGAAGCGCTTCGGCGGCCAGGTCGTCAAGGCCGGCGAGATCATCGTGCGCCAGCGCGGCACCCACTTCCACCCGGGCCTGGGCGTCGGCCGTGGCGGCGACGACACGCTGTTCGCGCTGCAGCCCGGTGCGGTCACCTTCGGCACCAGCCGCGGCCGCAAGACCGTCTCGATCACGACGGTCTGAGGACCCCCTCGCCCCCCGCGCCTCGCAGGCTCGGCGCGGGCCCCTGCGAGGGGGCCGTTCCAGTACGTCACCTACGAGCGCACGGGCCGGCCGGCCCGTGCGCTCGTGGCGTTCCCGAGGCAGTGAGCAGGTAGAGCAGACATGGCCGCGTTCGTCGACCGCGTCGTCGTGCACGTCACCGCGGGCAACGGCGGTCACGGCGTCGCGTCCGTGCACCGCGAGAAGTACAAGCCGCTCGGCGGCCCCGACGGCGGCAACGGCGGCAACGGCGGGGACGTCGTCCTCGAGGTGGACCCCAACGTCCACACCCTCCTGGACTTCCACCACCGCCCGCACCAGAAGGCCGGCAACGGCCGCCCCGGCGCCGGCAGCCACCGCAACGGCGCCAACGGCGAGGACCGGGTGCTGCGGGTCCCGGAGGGCACCGTCGTCAGCACCCCCGACGGCGAGGTGATCGCCGACCTCGTCGGCGCCGGCACCCGGGTCGTGCTCGCCCAGGGCGGGAAGGGCGGCCTGGGCAACGCCGCCCTGGCCAACCCCCGCCGCAAGGCGCCGGGCTTCGCGCTGCTCGGCGAGCCCGGGGAGGCCCTCGACGCCGTCCTCGAGCTCAAGAGCATCGCCGACGTCGGCCTGGTCGGGTTCCCCTCGGCGGGCAAGTCCTCGCTGATCGCGGCGATGTCCGCGGCCCGGCCGAAGATCGCCGACTACCCGTTCACCACGCTGGTGCCCAACCTCGGCGTGGTCCGGGCCGGCGACACCGTGTTCACGATGGCCGACGTCCCCGGGCTCATCCCCGGCGCGTCCGAGGGCCGCGGGCTGGGCCTGGAGTTCCTCCGGCACGTCGAGCGCTGCGCGGTGCTGGTGCACGTGGTCGACATGGCCACCCTGGAGCCCGGCCGCGACCCGGAGAGCGACATCGACGCGCTCCAGCACGAGCTGGCGCAGTACCGCGAGGATCTCGTCGGCCGGCTGCGGTTCGCCGTCCTCAACAAGATCGACGTGCCCGACGGGCGGGAGCTCGTCGACCTGGTCCGCCCGGCGCTGGAGGCCCGCGGGCTGCAGGTGTTCCCCGTCAGCGCCGCCACCGGCGAGGGGCTGCCCGAGCTCGGCTACGCGCTGGCCGCCGCCGTCGAGCGGCACCGGGCCACGCTGCCGGCGCCCGAGCCCGCCCGGGTGACCGTCGTGCCGCGCGCGGTCGACGACTCCGGGTTCACCGTCACCCCCGACCCCGACGACGCGACCACGTTCGTCGTCCGCGGCGTCAAGCCCGAGCGGTGGGTGCGGCAGACCGACTTCACCAACGACGAGGCCGTCGGCTTCCTCGCCGACCGGCTCAACCGCCTCGGCGTGGAGGACGAGCTGGCCCGGCTCGGCGCGCAGGAGGGCGACACGGTCGTCATCGGCGACGTCGCCTTCGACTTCCAGCCCAGCCTGCCCGCCGGCACCCCGCTCGCCGAGGAGACCGCGGGCCTCGGCGGCCGGGGCACCGACAGCCGCATCGACGCCCCGCACCGCGTGCGGGCCGCCGAGCGGCTGGCGGCCAAGAAGGCCCGCCGGACGCCCTACGAGCTCACCGAGACCTGGACCGACGAGGACCTGCCCGACGACGACCTGCCCGGGGACGGCGCGTGACCGTGCGCCCGGAGATCGCCGGCGCCGCCCGGGTCGTGGTCAAGGTCGGGTCCTCGTCGCTGACCACGCTGCCCGGCGGGCTGGACCCCGCGCGGCTGAGCGCGCTGGTCGACGTCCTCGCCGCCGTGCGGGCGTCGGGCCGGGAGGTGGTCCTGGTGTCCTCCGGCGCGATCGCCGCCGGCCTCGCGCCGCTCGGCGTCGAGGGCCGGCCGCGCGACCTCGCCACCGCCCAGGCGGCCGCCAGCGTGGGGCAGCTGCGCCTGGTGCAGACCTACGCCGACGCCTTCGACCGGCACGGCATCGTCGTCGGGCAGGTGCTGCTCACCGCCGACGACCTCACCCGCCGCGGCCACTACCGCAACGCCCGCCAGACGGTGGAGCGGCTGCTCACCCTCGGCGTCCTGCCGATCGTCAACGAGAACGACACCGTCGCCACCGAGGAGATCCGCTTCGGCGACAACGACCGGCTCGCGGCGCTGGTGGCGCACGTGGCCGCCGCCGACGCGCTGGTCCTGCTCTCCGACGTCGACGGCGTCTACGACGGCGACCCGCGCACCGGCCCGGCGCGGCTGGTCGACCGGGTCGGCGGCCCGGGCGACCTCGCCGCGGTCACGCTCGGCACCGCCCGGCGCAACGGGGTGGGCACCGGCGGCATGGCGACCAAGGTCGAGGCGGCGTTCATCGCCTCGGGCGCCGGCGTGCCCGTCGTCGTCACCTCGACGCAGCAGGCGGCCGCGGCCCTGGCGGGGGAGCGGGTGGGCACGCTGTTCGCGCCGACCGGCCGCCGTCCCTCGGGCCGGCAGTTCTGGCTGCGCTACGCCAGCCGGCCGCGCGGGCGGCTGCTGCTCGACGAGGGCGCGGTGCGCGCGGTCCGCGAGCGGTCGGCGTCGCTGCTGGCCGCCGGCATCACCGGCGTGGACGGCGACTTCCTGGCCGACGACCCGGTCGAGCTGGTCGGGCCCGACGGCGCCGTCGTCGCCCGCGGGCTGGTCGCCTACGACGCCCGCGAGCTGCCCGGGCTGCTCGGCCGGCGCACCCCCGACCTCGACCCGGAGTACCGGCGCGAGGTCGTGCACCGCGACGAGATGGTGCTGGTCGGGCGCCCGCGGGCGGCTGGGAGACTGCCCGGGTGACGATCCGCCCCATCCGCGAGCTCGGTGACCCCGTGCTCCGCACGCCCGCCGACGAGGTGCGGGCCTTCGACAAGGAGCTCGCCGCCCTGGTGCGCGACCTCGTGGAGACCGTCGACCACCCCGGCCGCGCCGGGCTGGCCGCCCCGCAGATCGGGGTGAGCGCCCGGGTGTTCAGCTACAACGTCGACGGCGAGATCGGCCACCTGGTCAACCCGCGGATCGTGGAGCTGTCCGAGGAGACCCAGGACGGCGACGAGGGGTGCCTGTCCATCCCCGGCATCTGGGCGCCGACCGTGCGGGCGATGCACGCCGTCGTCGAGGGCTTCGACGTGCACGGCGAGCCGCTGCGGCTGTCGGGCTCGGGCCTGATGGCGCGCTGCCTGCAGCACGAGGTCGACCACCTCGACGGGAAGGTCTTCCTCGACCGGCTCACCGGCGAGCCCCGCAAGAACGCCCTGCGCGCGCTGCGGTCCCGCTAGACGCCGGCCGTACGGTCGGGAGCCGTGACCGACCTCGCGACCCGCGCCCGGACCCTGCTCGACCTGCACACCGCCCCCGAGATCCTGGTCCTCACCAACGTGTGGGACGTCGTCTCGGCGCAGGTGGTGGCCGCCACCGACGGCGTGCGGGCGCTGGCCACCGCCAGCCACGGCATCGCCGCCACCTTCGGCTACGAGGACGGCGAGAACATCCCGCTCGACCTGCACCTGGACATGGTCGGCCGGATCGCCGCCGCCGTGGACCTGCCGGTGAGCATGGACATGGAGGCCGGCTACGGCGACGCCGGCGAGACGGCGCGGCGGGCCATCGCGGCCGGCGCCGTCGGGGGCAACCTCGAGGACCAGATGAAGCCGCTCGACGAGGCCGTGGCCGCCGTCGAGGCCGTGCTGCGGGCCGGGCGCGACGCCGGCATCGACTTCGTGCTCAACGCGCGCACCGACGCCTTCGTCCGCGCCCCGCGGGACGCCGACCGCGGCGAGCTCGTCGCCGAGGCGATCCGCCGCGGGCAGGCGTTCCTCGAGGCCGGCGCCCCGGTGGTCTTCGTGCCGCGGCTGGTCGACCGCGACGAGATCGCCGAGGTCGTCGAGGGCCTGGGACGGAACAGGCTGTCGCTCATCAGCGTCCCCGGCGCGTCGCTCCCGGCCCGCGAGATGCAGGAGCTCGGCGTCGCCCGCGTCTCCACCGGTCCGTTCACCCAGCGGGTCGCGCTGACCGCGCTGCAGGACGCCGTCGTCGACATGGTCGGCGGCGGCGTCCTGCCGCCCGGCACCCGCGCCCTCAACTGACACCGGGCCTCAGCGGGCCGCCACGCCGGCCGGGACCACCAGGCCGCGGACGTCGAACGGGGTGACCACCACGGTCGGCCACGGCCGCCCCGCGAGGACCTCTGCGACCAGCGGCCCGATGCCCTCGCGGCCGTAGCGGTCGTACTGCTCGCGGGACTCCCACACCGCGACCTCCCGCAACCCGTCGGCGGTCGCCCAGGCCAGCTGGACCAGCCGGCCGTCGACGACCCCGCCGGTGCGCTCCAGCACCAGCCGGTGCACGGCGTCGTAGAGCTCCACCACGTCGTACGGCTGCTCCACCGGTGCGGACGCGTCCTCGATCACTGCCCACACCACCTCGTCCCCCTCTCCGACGAGAGCGCGACGTCAGACCGCGACGCCGGCCCGCGGCAGCACGAGGCCGCGGACCTCGAACTCGGTGACCACCCTGGGCGGCGGTGTCTGGCCGCCGAGCGCCTCGAGGGACGCCGGGCCGACGATCTCCTGGATCCCGCGCTCGTAGGCCTCCCGGGACTCCCACACGTCGATCACCTGGAAACCACCCGCGGTGGGCCGGGCCAGGTGCAGCAGCAGGCCGTCGACGGCCGGGCCGGTCTTCTGGAGCATCACCGCGTGCACCGCGTCGTAGGCCTCCACGGGTGCGGACACGTCCGTGATCACGCCCAGGGTCATGTCGTCCTCCTCGAGTCCTCCCGGCGGCCCTGCGCCGCCGGCAGCCGGTGCAGGCCCTCGCCGGAGAGCCGGTGCAGCGTGGCGGTGCGTCCGGTGACCAGCAGCAGCAGGTCGCCGGTCGTGCCCTCGACCGGTGCGCCCTCGCCCAGCACGAGGTCGCCGTCGGTGGCCCGCAGCTGCAGGCCGGCCAGTCGCCTCCGCACGCCGAAGGGGAAGCTCATGTCCCAGGCCCGCCTGGCCGACACGGCCGCGGGGACCGGCGGGACGGGCCGCTCGCGACCCAGCGGGATCGCGACGTCCTGCCCGTGCACGAGCACGTCGGTGAGCGGCTCGATCGGGGAGATGAACGGCGCCCGCCTCCGCGAGCCGACCATCGCCCGGATCCGCCGGCCGTACTCGTCGTCGGGCAGCGGGCCGACGCGCAGCGCCGTGTCGCGGATCATCCGGTTGAAGCCGCCGCCCGCCCGGATCGCCGGGACGATCGCGTACCGGAGTCCCATCTGCGCCAGCGTCAGGTGCGCCGCGACGTCGCGCACCCGCCAGGCGTCGCACAGGGACGGGGTCTCCCACTCGGCCGGCGACAGGTCGTCGAACAGGTCGGCCAGGCTCGAGCGCTGGGCGTCGATGGTGCGCCACACGTCGTCGAGGTCCACGACGGCCCCCTCGGTGTTGGTAAGATGGTCTGACTATTCAGTCAGAACATCTGACTACCGTCAAGGGGGATCGTGAGCGTCCGCGACGAGGTCCGGCGGGACGGGGACCGCCGGGACCACGAGGAGCAGGAGCACCAGAACCTCGCCCTGCTGTGCTTCTACCCGCACCGGGCGATGGAGGCGCGGCTGCTCGCGACGCTGGCGGCCGAGGGGCACGACGACATCACCCTCGCCCAGGGCCGCATCGCCGCCCGGATCGGCCCCGCCGGCACCCGGCTGACCGACCTCGCCGCGCAGGCGCTGGTGACCAAGCAGACCGCTGGCCACCTGGTCGACCAGCTCGAGCGGGCCGGCTACGTGCGCCGCGTGCCCGACCCCACCGACGCCCGCGCCCGGCTGGTGCAGATCGCCGAGCGGGGTCAGGAGCTGGTGGCGCTCGCCCGCCGGGTCGAGGCCGAGGTCGAGGCCGAGTGGACCGCGTACCTGGGGGAGGAGACGACGGCCCAGTTGCGCGCGGCCCTCGTCCGGCTGCGCGAGGTGACCGACCCCTACCGCTGAGCGGGGGTGCAGCGGCCGCAGGTGCCGAACACCTCCAGCTGGTGCTGCACGTCGGCGAAGCCGTGCTCGGCGGCCACCCGTGCGGCCCAGCGCTCCACCGGCGGGTCGGCGACCTCCACGGTGAGCCCGCAGGACCGGCACACCAGGTGGTGGTGGTGCACCGGCGAGCACCGCCGGTACGCCGCCTCGCCGTCCTCGCCGCGCAGCACGTCGACCAGGCCGTCGTCGACCAGCGCCTGCAGCGCGCGGTAGACGGTGGCCAGGCCGACGGCGTCGCCGCGCTCGCGGAGCAGGGCGTGCAGGTCCTGCGCGGTGCGGAAGCCGTCGAGCTCGTCGAGCAGCGCCAGCACCGCCGTCCGCTGCCGCGTCTGCCGGCGGACCGGGACCTCGGGGGCGCTCACGGCCGCTCCGTCCCCACCGGCGGCGTCGCCGCAGCGTGGTCGTGGCCGCTGTGCTCGTCGTAGTGCGTCCCGGTTCCGGTCCGGTGCGGCGCGTGCAGGTGCCCGTCGTGGTCGTAGTCGAGGTGGTCGCCGTGCGGCACCGCCCGGTGGCCACAGCCCTCGCCGTGCTCGTGGGGGTGGGCGGCGTGCACCTCGACCCGGCGGACGTGCCGCCGCCGCGCCGTCGCCTCGCGCAGCGCGGCCCCGGCGGTGACCACGAGGAACAGCGCGATGGCCAGCAGCACGATCGTGCCGCCCGAGGGGGTGCCGGTGTAGTAGGAGCCGGCGGTGCCCGAGACGCTGACGACGACGCCGATCGCGCAGGCCAGGTACAGGGTGCTGCGGAAGCTGCGCCCGACGAGCTGGGCGATGGCGCTGGGCAGGATCATCAGCGCGCTGATCAGCAGCAGGCCGACCACCCGCATCGAGAGCACGACCGTCGAGGCGACCAGCACGGCGAGGACGACGTTGAGCGCCAGCACCGGCAGGCCGACGGCGCGGGCGTACTCCTCGTCGTCGCTCACCGCGTACAGCCGCTGCCCGAGCAGCCACACGACGGCCAGCACCACCACGGTGATGACCGCGAAGACGGCGACGTCGGCGCCGGTCGTCGTGGTGATGGCGCCGAAGAGGTAGGCGTCGAGGTTGGTCGCCTGCCCGCGCGGGGCCAGCGAGAGCAGCACGACGCCGCCGGCGATGCCGCCGTAGAACAGGACCGCGAGCGCGACGTCGCCACTGGTGCGGCCGCGGGCGCGGACGAGCTCGATGAGCACCGCGCCGAGCACGGCGGCGACCAGCGCCGTCCCCACCGGCGCGGTGGAGGTGAGCACGCCGACGGCGACGCCGGTGAGCGCGACGTGCCCCAGCCCGTCACCGAGCAGCGACAGCCGCCGCTGCACCAGGAAGACGCCGACCGCGGGTGCGGCCAGGCCGACCATCAGCGAGGCCAGCAGCGCCCGCTGCATGAACCCGTACTCGAGCAGCTCCACGTCAGCGGCTCCCGTCGCGCACGCGGACCGCGTCGGGCGCCGGTCGCGGCTGGTCCAGCCGGTACCCCCGCACCGGCGGGGCGGCGGCCTCGTCGGGGTGGTGGCAGTCGACGCCGGCCACCGGGCCGACGGCGGCGAGCGGGCCGTCGTGGGTGAGGCGCCCGGAGTCGACGACGACCGCGCGGGTGAGCACGCCTGACAGCGGCCCGGTCTCGTGGGTCACGACGAGCAGGGTCGTGCCCGCCGCCGACACCCGCGCCAGCACGGCGGCCAGCGCGGCCTGGCTGGCCGCGTCGACCCCGGCGGTGGGCTCGTCCATGACCAGCAGCTCCGGCTCGGCGGCCAGCGCGCGGGCCATGAGCACCCGCCGCTGCTGACCGCCCGACAGCGCGGCCACCGGGTTCTCGAGCCGGTCGGCGAGGCCCACGGCGTCGACCGCCTCGGCGACCGCAGCCCGGTCGCGCGGGCCGGGCCGCCGGAACAGGCCCAGCCGGGGCAACCGGCCCACGCCCACCACCTCCCGCACGGTGGCCGGCATCGCGCCGCTGACGGTGTGCCGCTGGGGGACGTAGCCGATGCGGCCGTGCTCGCGCTGGCGGCCGACCGGGGCGCCGAGCACCTCGACGGTGCCGCCGAGGACGGTGGCCAGGCCGAGCAGGCCGCGGGAGAGCGTCGTCTTGCCCGAGCCGTTGGAGCCGAGCACCGCGACCGCCTCACCGCGCCGCACCGTCAGGTCGGCGTCGCGGACGATCGCGACGTCGCCGTAGCCGATGGTGGCGCCGGTCAGCCGGAGCGCGAGGTCGGTCACGCGCAGCCCTGCCCCTCCTGCAGCGTGGCCAGGTCGGCCCGCATGACCTCGAGGTAGTCGTCGCCGGCCGACTCGTCGGTCAGGCCCTCGATCGGGTCGAGGACGGCGGTCTGCACACCGGCCTCCTCGGCGACGGTCTCGGCGACGGCGGGGTCGGCGAGGGTCTCGGTGTAGACGGTCGTCACGCCGCGCTCCCGGACCAGCGTAGAGATCTCGGCCAGCTGCTCGGGGGTGGGCTCGGCCGAGGGGCTCAGCCCGCTGACGCCGACCACCTCCAGGCCGTAGCGGTCGGCGAGGTAGCCGAAGGCGTCGTGGCCGGTGACCAGCGTGGTGACCGCGCAGTCGGCGAGCCCCTCCTGCATCTCGGCGTCGAGGGCCTCGAGGTCGCCGCGCAGGGCCTCGGCGTTCGCGCGGTAGGTGTCCGCGCCGGCGGGGTCGACCTCGGCGAGCCGGTCGGCCAGCGCGTCGCCGACGTCGGCCAGGCGGGTGGGGTCGAGCCAGAAGTGCGGGTCGGTGACCTCCTCGCCCTCGGCGTGCTCCTCGTCGGCGTGCTCGGCGTGCTCCTCCTCGCTCTCGCCCTCGTGCTCGTGCGCCTCGGTCGTCAGCGAGAGGTCGGCGGCCTGCCCGGCGTCCCAGGCGGCGTCGCCGGCCTCGGTGACCGCGTCGTCGAGCGCGGGCTGGAAGCCCTCCAGGTAGACGACCAGGTCGGCCTCGGTCAGCGCGGCGACGTCCTGCGGGGTGAGCTCCAGGTCGTGCGGCTCGGCGCCGGGCGGCGTGAGCGAGGCGACGCCCACCCGGTCGCCGCCGACCCGCTCGGCCGCCCACTGCAGGGGGTAGAAGGCGGCCTGCACCCGGACGCCGTCCTCGGCGGCGGCGGCCTCGTCACCGTCGGAGGAGCCGCAGGCGGCGAGCAGGAGAGCGGTCGCGGCAGCGGCGGCGACTCGCACCGCGGTCCTGGTCATGAGAACCATTCTCACACGAGGCGGGACGTGCCCGGGCGGGAGGGGCGGCGCGTACCCTCCGGGGCGTGTCCGACGCCGTCGAGCTGCCGCTGATCGGGGCCGCCGTCCTGCGCGCCCGCGCCGCCGCCCGCGTGTTGCGCACGCTGCCGACCGACGTGAAGGACGCCGCCCTGTCGGCGATGGCCGACGCGCTGGTCGAGCGCACCGACGAGGTGCTGGCGGCCAACGCACTCGACGTCGAGGCCGCGGCGGCCGACGGGACCCCGGCGTCGGTGCTCGACCGGCTGCGGCTGGACGCCGGGCGGGTGGCCGGGGTCGCCGGGGCGCTGCGCGAGCTGGTCGCCCTGCCCGACCCCGTCGGCGACGTCGTCCGCGGCTCGCGGCTGCCCAACGGGCTGGAGCTGCGGCAGGTGCGGGTGCCCTTCGGCGTGGTCGGGATCGTCTACGAGGCGCGGCCCAACGTGACCGTCGACGCGGCGGGCCTGTGCCTCAAGAGCGGCAACGCGGCGCTGCTGCGCGGCTCGGCGTCGGCGTACCGCACCAACACCGCGCTGGTCGCGGTGCTGGCCGAGGCGGGGCAGAAGGCCGGTCTCCCGGAGGGCGCCGTCGAGCTGCTCCCGGCCGACCGCGCCTCGGTGGGCGAGCTGCTGTCCGCGCGCGGGCACGTCGACCTGGTCATCCCGCGCGGCGGGACCTCGCTCATCCAGCGGGTGGTCCGCGAGGCGCAGGTGCCGGTGATCGAGACCGGCGTCGGCAACTGCCACGTCTACGTCGACGCCTCCGCCGACGCCGCCGTCGCCGAGGCGGTCGTGCTCAACTCCAAGACCCACCGGGTGAGCGTCTGCAACGCCGCGGAGACGCTGCTCGTGCACCGCGACGTGCCGTTCCTGCCGCGGCTGCTGTCCGCGCTCGCCGACGCCGGCGTGACCCTGCACGGCGACGACGCCGCCCGCGCCGCGCACGACGCCGTCGTCCCGGCCACCGACGAGGACTGGGCCACCGAGTACCTGTCGATGGACATGGCGGTGCGCGTCGTCGACCATCTGCCCGCGGCGCTCGATCACATCGCGCGGTGGGGGAGCGGGCACAGCGAGGCGATCGTGGCCGACTCCGCGACCGCGATCGCGGCGTTCACCGCCGGGGTCGACGCGGCCGCCGTCCTGGTCAACGCCTCCACCCGGTTCACCGACGGCGGCGAGTTCGGCTTCGGCGCCGAGATCGGCATCTCCACCCAGAAGCTGCACGCGCGCGGGCCGCTGGGGCTGCCCGAGCTGACCAGCACCACCTACGTCGTCACCGGGAACGGCCACACCCGCTGACCCGCCCGCGCCCGGGCCGCCCGGGCCACCCCCCGAGGAGCCGCATGCCCCGCCCGCCGACGCAGTCGCCGCAGTTCTCCTCCGTCGCCGACGTCGGCAAGCGGCTGTCCACCGCCGGCTACCTGCCCGACGAGCGGATCGCGACGACGGTCTTCCTCGCCGACCGCCTCGGCAAGCCGCTGCTGGTCGAGGGGCCCGCGGGCACCGGCAAGACCGAGCTGGCCAAGGCCCTGGCGACGGCGACGGGCGCGGAGCTGATCCGGCTGCAGTGCTACGAGGGCCTCGACGAGGCGCGGGCGCTCTACGAGTGGAACTACAAGAAGCAGCTGCTGCGCATCCAGGCCGCACAGGGCGGGGACGGCGCCGACTGGGACACCGTGCACGACGACATCTTCGGCGAGGAGTTCCTGCTCTCCCGGCCGCTGCTGACCGCGATCCGGCGCAGCGACCCGACGGTCCTGCTCATCGACGAGACCGACAAGGCCGACGTCGAGGTCGAGGGCCTGTTGCTGGAGGTGCTCAGCGACTTCCAGGTGACCATCCCCGAGCTCGGCACGGTGACCGCGACCCGCCGGCCCACGGTCGTGCTGACCTCCAACGCCACCCGCGAGCTGTCCGAGGCGCTCAAGCGGCGCTGCCTGTACCTCTCGCTGGACTACCCGTCGGCCGAGCGGGAGCGGGAGATCGTGCTCTCGCGGGTGCCCGACCTGGCACCGGGGCTGGCCGAGCAGCTGGTGCGCACCATCCGCGCGCTGCGGGCGATGGAGCTGAAGAAGTCGCCGTCGATCTCCGAGACCCTCGACTGGGCCCAGACCCTGCTCGAGCTCGGCCTGGACACCCTCGACGAGACCGCGGTCCGCTCGACGCTGGGCGTGGTGCTCAAGCACGCCAGCGACCAGGACCGCGCCGCCGCCGAGCTGCGGCTCAACTGATGTCCGCGCCGTCGGCCGCCCCGGGAGGCCTGGCCGGTCACCTGGACGGCTTCGTGCGCGCGGTCCGCGAGGCCGGCATCCCGGTGGGGATCAGCCAGGCCGTCGACGCCGCGGAGATCCTCACGGTGGTCGACCTGCTCGAGCGCGAGCAGTTGCGGCACGGGCTGGCGGCGGTGCTGCTGCAGCGGGCGTCGCAGCGGCCGGCCTACGACGTGCTGTTCGACCTGTGGTGGCCGCTGTCGGACCGTCCCGCCGACTCCTCCTCCGCCGACCCGTCCTCCGACGACGAGCCCGGGGACGACGGCCTGACGCTGGACCTGCCCGACGGGCACGGCGACGGCGACCCGCGGGACCTGGCCGACCGGATGCGCGAGGAGCTCGCCCGGCTGCTGTTGGAGGGCGACGACGAGGCGCTGCGCCGCTTCGCCCGGCAGGCGGTCGAGCAGCTCGGCCGGGCGCCGGCCTCGCCGTCGGGGCAGTCCTACTTCGGCTACCGGGTGATGCGGGCGCTGTCGCCGGACACGCTGGTCGCCCAGCTGCTGACCGGGCTGCTCGGCGGCGGTCCCGGCGAGGGCGGCGGGGGCGGGCTGGCCGAGCAGGTGGCCCGGCAGACCGTGCGGGAGCGGCTGGCCGCCTTCCGGGCCGCGGTGGAGGCCGAGGTCCGCCGGCGCAGCGCCGCCGAGCGTGGCCGCGAGCGGGTGGCGCGGAGCGCGGTGCGGCCGCTGGCCGAGCAGGTCGACTTCCTGCGGGCGCAGCAGTCCGACCTCGCCGAGCTGCGCCGCGCGGTGGCCCCGCTGGCGAGGCGGCTGGCGGCGCGGCTGTCGGCGCGGCGGCGGATGGGCCGCGAGGGCCGGCTGGACTTCCGCCGGACGGTGCGCGCCTCGCTGGGCACCGGTGGGGTGCCGGTGGTGACCCACCACCGGCCGCGCGTGGTGCACAAGCCCGAGCTGGTGGTGCTCTGCGACGTCAGCGGCTCGGTGGCCGGGTTCAGCCACTTCACGCTGATGCTCACCCAGGCGCTGCGCGAGCACTTCTCCGGCGTGCGGGCGTTCGCGTTCGTCGACTCCACCGACGAGGTGACCCGGTTCTTCCGCCCGGGCGCCGACGTCGCCGGCGCGATCGCGCGGATCGGGCGCGAGGCCGACGTCGTGGCCTTCGACGGGCACAGCGACTACGGCAACGCCCTCGAGGTGTTCGCCGACCGCTGGCCGACCGCCGTCGGGCCGAAGACCTCCCTGCTGGTGCTCGGGGACGGGCGGACCAACTACCGCCAGCCGGGGCTGCCGGTGCTGGCCGACCTGGTGCGCCGCGCCCGCTCGGCGCACTGGCTCAACCCCGAGCCGCGGCGGCTGTGGGGCAGCGGCGACTCGGCGGCCGACCGCTACGGCGAGGTCGTCGACATGGTGGAGTGCCGGAACGCCACCCAGCTGGCCGACTTCGTCACCACCCTCTGAGCCCGGCCGGGTGAGGTGGCCGGCCGGGACCGGGTGTCCCCGCGACGGCCGGGCCCGACCGCCGGGGTGACCGGTCCGGCCCGGCCCGGGCAGTCCCGCCCGGCTAGGCTCGATCGGTGACCGGCACCCGGATCGGCGTGATGGGCGGGACGTTCGACCCCGTCCACAACGGCCACCTGGTGGCGGCGAGCGAGGTGGCCGGCCTGTTCGGGCTCGACGAGGTCGTCTTCGTGCCCACCGGTCAACCCTGGCAGAAGACCGACCGGGTGGTCAGTCCCGCCGAGGACCGCTACCTCATGACCGTCATCGCCACCGCCTCCAACCCGCGCTTCACCGTCAGCCGCGTCGACGTCGACCGCGAGGGCCCGACCTACACCATCGACACGCTCACCGACCTGCACCGGGAGCGGCCCGACGCGGAGCTGTTCTTCATCACCGGCGCCGACGCCCTCGCGCAGATCCTCACCTGGCGCGACAGCGAGCGGTTCCTGCGCCTGGCGCACTTCGTCGGGGTCACCCGCCCCGGGTTCACCCTGGCCGACGCGCACCTGCCCGAGGGCGCGGTCAGCCTCGTGGAGGTCCCCGCGCTGGCGATCAGCTCCACCGACTGCCGCGAGCGCGTGGCCCGCGGCATGCCGGTCTGGTACCTCGTGCCCGACGGGGTGGTCCAGTACATCGAGAAGCGCCGCCTCTACCGCTCGGACGCCGGCCCGCGGCGGCCGGGCGCCCCGCGCGCCGACCGGCCGGACGCCGGTCCGTCCGCCCCACCCCCGACCCCCCTCCAGGAGGTACCCCGATGACCGCCTCGGCCGAGGCGCGGGAGACCGCACTGCTCGCGGCCCAGGCCGCGGCCGACAAGCTCGCGACCGACGTGTCGATCGTCGACGTCAGCGACCGGCTGGCGATCACCGACGCGTTCGTGCTGGCCTCCGCGCCCAACGAGCGCCAGGTGCAGTCGATCGTCGACGAGGTCGAGGAGCGGCTGCGCGGGCGGGGCATCAAGCCGGTGCGGCGCGAGGGCGTCGCCGAGGCCCGCTGGGTGCTGCTCGACTTCGTCGACGTCGTCGTGCACGTCCAGCACGCCGAGGAACGCGCCTACTACGCCCTCGAGCGGCTGTGGAAGGACTGCCCGACCATCCCGTTCGTCGACCGCGCGGCCCCGGCCGGCGACGGCGCCTCCGCCGGGACCCTGTCCGCGGACGACGTGGACCCGGCCGGCTCCGGCCCGGCGCTGCTGGCGTCCGACCCGGACGAGCCGGCGGCGGACGCGACCGGCGGGACCACCGACGAGGACCTGCTCGACGACGACCTGCTCGAGGGGGACCCCCTGCTCGACGGGACGGCGGGGGAGCCCGGGGACGCGACGGGCCGGTGACGGCCGCCGTCCTGCCCGACATCCCGGTGCCGCGGCTGGTCGTCTGGCGGCACGGGCGGACCGAGTGGAACGCCACCGGCCGGTTCCAGGGCCAGTTGGACCCGCCGCTGGACGGCGAGGGTCGGGCGCAGGCGGTGCGCACCGCACCCCACCTGGTCGCGGGTGGGCTGGGTCGTGGGTCGACCGCCGTCGTCTCGAGCGACCTCGTCCGCGCCGCCGACACGGCCGCGGTGCTGACCGCCCTGCTCGGCGTCCCGCTGCACCTCGACGAGCGCCTCCGCGAGCACGGGCTGGGCTGCTGGGAGGGGCTGACCCGCGAGGAGGTGGCCGAGCGGTTCCCGGGCCAGTACGCCGACTGGCTCGCCGGCAGGCCGGTCCAGGGCCGCGGCGGTGAGGAGAACGCGGCCGTGGTGGCCCGCGCGCTGGCCGCGCTGGCCGACCTGCCGGCGGTGGACGCCGCCGTCGTCGTCACCCACGGCGGCACCGCCGGACGGCTGATCGAGGCCCTGCTCGGGCTCGGCCCGCAGCACCGGCGGGTGTTCGGGCCGCTGGCCAACTGCGGCTGGAGCGAGATCGCCCGGCAGGGGGAGCGGTGGCGGCTGCTGCGGCACAACTGCTCCGTCGCCGTCGTCCCCGGGGCGGAAGGGGACGGGCGGGCCGGACGCTCCGGGCTCGACGCCGGTGCCACCCCGGAGGGTGCCCCGCCGGCCCAGGACGCCGACGCGCTGACCTGAGGCCGGCGCCTCGGCCGGTCGGCACCCCGGCGGTCGTCCGGCCGGCCGCGGACTAACCTCGCCGGATGCCCGTCGCCGTGGTCACCGACTCCACGGCCTACCTGCCTCCCGAGGTCGTCGCCCGGTACGGCATCGAGGTGGTGCCCTGCTACGTGGTGCTGGCCGGCCGGTCGGGACGCGAGGGCGAGGAGATCACCCCCGGGGACGTCGCCCGGGCGCTCAGTGTCCGCGGGCAGCGGGTGTCGACCTCGCGGCCCACGCCCGGTGACTTCGTCGCCGCCTACCGCCGTCGACTGGCCGCCGGCGCCGACCGGGTCGTCTCCGTCCACCTGTCGGCCGACCTCTCCGGCACCTGGGACGCCGCCCGGCTGGCCGCCGCCCAGGTCGGGGAGCACGTGGTCACCGTCGTCGACACCCGGTCGACGGCGATGGGCACCGGCTTCGCGGTCCTGGCCGCCGCGCGCGCCGCCGCGGAGGGCGCGGACGCCGCCACGGTCGCCGCCGCGGCCAACGGCACCGCGGCGCGCACCCGCACGCTGTTCGTCGTCGACACCCTCGAACACCTGCGCCGCGGTGGCCGCATCGGCTCCGCCGCCTCGCTGCTGGGCACCGCGTTGTCGATCAAGCCGGTGCTGCACGTGGCCGACGGGCGGGTGGTGCCCCTCGAGCGGGTGCGGACCACCGCCCGTGCCATCACCCGCCTGGTGCAGCGGGCGGCGGAGGCCGCGGGCGGGCCGGGCGCCTCCGTGGCGGTGCACCACCTGGCCGCCGCCGACCGCGCGGAGAAGCTGGCCGCCCAGTTGCGCGAGGCGATCCCCGGCATCCGGGAGCTGCACGTCAGCGAACTGGGCGCGGTCATCGGCGCGCACGTCGGACCCGGCGCGGTCGGCGTCGTGGTGGCACCGGCGGAGCAGGAACCCGATCAGGGCGAGGAGCCCGGCACCGGCGCGGAGCGGCGCGGGGACTGACCGGAGGAGGTGGGGCACCGGCGCAGCGTGCACCCGCGTGCCCGGATCCGGCTCCGGCCCGTCCACAGGCGGGGGAGCCGTCCACAGGCGCCCGCCGGACGGTCCGCGGCGGCCGACGTCGTCCCTAGCGTCCGCCGGGTGCGCCTGACCTCCCGCCGCGACGACGCCGACGTCATCCGCGCCCGGCTCCGGGTGCTCCTCGACGAGGGCCGACGGTCCGGCTGGCTGCCTGACGACGACCCCCGCGACGACACCGACGACCACACGCCTGACGACCACGCGCCTGACGACCACGCGCCTGACGACCACGCCGACGACGGGCCCGACGAGGCCGCGGACGAGGGGACGCACGACCCGGGACGGCGCCGGGCGGCGGCGCGGGCGGTGCGCGTCGACCCGGGCCGGCGCGGCACCTGGGCGCTGTGGGCGGCCGGCCTCCTCGCCGCCCTGGTGGTGGCAGGCTGGACCTGGCTCGACCGGCCCAGCGTGCAGCCCGCGCCGCCGGCCGTGAACCCCGCCCCGGCGGCACCGGACGCGCCCGCGGTGGGGGAGCCCGCCGGGACGCAGGCGACCGTCGTCGTCTCCGTCGTCGGCCTGGTGGTGCGGCCCGGCCTGGTGACCCTGCCCGAGGGCGCGCGGGTGGCTGACGCGGTCGCCGCGGCCGGCGGGCTGCTGCCCGAGGCCGACCCCGCGTCGGTCAACCTGGCCGCGGTCGTGACCGACGGCCAGCAGATCGCCGTCGGCGTGCCCGGCGCCGCACCGGCGGCCGCGCCGGCCGGTACCGGACCCCCGGGCGGGCCGCTGGACCTCAACACCGCCACGGCCGCCGACCTCGACGCCCTCCCGGGCATCGGCCCGGTCCTGGCCGAGCGGATCGTCGACCACCGGGACCGGAACGGCCGCTTCACCAGCGTCGAGCAGCTCGACGACGTCCCCGGCATCGGTCCGACCATCTACGCCGAGCTGGCCGACCTGGTGCGGGTGTGACGGTCCCGCCACCGGTCCGCCGGACGTGGCTCGACCTGCGGCTGGTCCCCGTCGCCGTCGCCGTCTGGACCGTCACACTCGGCGCGGTCCACGTCCCCCCGGTCGCATCGGCCGCCGTCGCGGCCGGGGCGGTGGCCGGCGCCGCCGTCGTGGCCCGCAGGCGGGACCGGGCCGGGGCGCTCGTCGTCCTCGCCGTGCTCGGCGCGGTGGCGACCGCGTCCGGGATCGCGGCCGTGCGGGGGGCCGCCCACGCCGCCTCCCCGCTGGCCGGGGTCGGCGCGGACCGCACGGTGACCGTGGTCCTCGAGGTGGACGGGGACCCCCGGCGGGTGGGGAGCGCGGCCGCGCCGCGCCTGGCCCTCGACGCCACGGTCACCGCGTTCGACGACGGCCGCTCGACGGTCGACCTGACCGCGCCCGTCGTGGTCTTCGCGCCCGTGGACGGCTGGGCCGACCTGCTGCCCGGTCAGCGGGTGCGGGCGCGGGTCGCCGTGCGCGCGGCGCCCGCCTCCGAGGGGATCGTCGCCCGGCTCTCGGCGCGTGGACCCCCGCACCCGGTCGGCGAGCCGCCGTGGGTCCAGCGCCTGGCCGGCGGGGTGCGCGACGGGCTGGCCGGCTCGGCGGCCCGCGTCCTGGACCCCTCCGCGGCCGGCCTGCTGCCCGGCCTGGTCGTCGGGGACACCCGCGCCATGGACCCGGTGCTCACCGAGGACTTCCGTCGCGCCGGGCTGTCCCACCTCACCGCGGTGTCCGGCGCCAACGTGGCGATCGTCCTCGCCGGGGTGCTCGCACCGCTGCGCCGCCGGGCCGTCGACCGCCGCGCGCAGGCGCTGGTCGCCCTCGTCGCGCTCGCCGGGTTCGTGGTGTTGGCCCGGCCGACCGCCAGCGTCGTCCGGGCGGCCGCCATGGGCGGCGTCGGCCTGCTGGCGCTGGCCTCCGGCCGCTCCCGGGTGGCGGTGCCCGCACTCGCGGCCGCGGTGACGGTCCTGCTGCTGCTCGACCCGCGGCTTGCGTGGGACGCCGGCTTCGCCCTGTCGGTGACCGCGACGGCGGCGATCGTGCTGCTCTCGCCCGGGTGGTCCCGCGCGCTGCAGCGGCGCCGGTGGCCCGTCGTGCTCGCCGACGCGGTGGCGGTCGCCGCGGCCGCCGGCCTGGCCACCGCGCCGCTGGTCGCCGGGCTGTCGGGCCTGGTCAGTCCCGTGTCGTTGCCGGCCAACCTGCTCGCGGCCCCGGCCGTGGCGCCCGCGACGGTGCTCGGGTTGCTCGCCGCGCTCGTCGGCACGGTCGCGCCGCCGGCCGGCGACGCCCTCGTCTGGGTGGCCGGCTGGCCGGTGCGGTGGCTGGTGGCCGTCGCCCGGACGGCCGCCGGCCTCCCCGACGCGGCCACCGGGTGGCCGGCCGGCACGCGGGGCGCGCTGCTGCTCACCGCGCTGTTCGTGGCGGCCGGGCTGGTGCTGTGGCGCTCCCGGCGGCTGCGCGCCCTGGCCTTCGCCGTCCTCCTCGGGCTGGTCCTCCTGGGCTGGCCGCTGCGCCAGGTGGCCGGCGGCTGGCCGCCGTCCGGTGCCGTGCTGGTCGCCTGCGACGTCGGCCAGGGGGACGCCCTCGTCGTGCCCACCGGCCCCGGGGAGGCCGTGCTCGTCGACGCCGGGCCGGAGGTCGGCCCGGTCGACGCGTGCCTGCACCGGCTGGGGGTCGACACCCTCCCGCTCGTGCTGCTCTCCCACCTCGACGCCGACCACGCCGGCGGCCTGGCCGGCGCACTGGCCGGGCGGGAGGTCGGGACGATCGCCACCGGGACGCTGTCCCCGGCCGACGACCGCGGGGCCGCGCTGGACGCGCAGGCCGCCCGCGCCGGGGCGCGCCGGGAGGTGCTCGAGCCGGGCGACGTGCGGACGGTCGGAGGTGCACGGCTGGAGGTCCTGGCGCCGCCTCCCGAGATCGCCACGGCGGCCGCCGAGCCCAACGACCTGTCCCTGGTCGTCCGGGTCACCCACCGGGGCCTGCGGGTGCTGCTCACCGGGGACCTCGGCGCCTCCGCCGAGGCGCGGCTGCTCGACCGCGGGGTGGACCTCACCGCCGACGTCCTCAAGGTGCCCCACCACGGCAGCGCCGACGCCGACCCGGCGTTCCTGGCCGCGGTCGGCGCCCGGGTCGCGATCGTCTCGGTGGGGGAGGACAACACCTACGGCCACCCGGCGCCGGATCTCCTATCGGCCCTGGTCAGGGCCGGAACGAGGGTGCACCGGACCGACCTCGAGGGGGATCTCGCCGTCGTCGGCAGCGCCGAGGAGTGGGGTGTCGCGCGCCACGGCCCGGCTCCTTGACTCCGCCTCGGCGCAGCAGTCACCCTCTGCCGGACCCCCCAATGACGAGGAGTTCTCTGTGAAGCACCAGCGCCGCCTGATGGTGGCCGCCATGACCCTCCCCATGCTCGCCCTGGCAGCCTGCGGCGGCGGGGACGACGACACGGCCGCGGGCGGCGGCGGAGGCGGTGGCTCCACCGACTGTGCCGCGTCCGACGGCGAGGTCACGCTCAACTTCGTGACGTGGGTGCCCGGCATGGACGAGGTCGTGGCCATGTGGAACGAGGAGAACCCCGACGTCCAGGTCGAGGTGGAGACCACCCCGGCTGGCAACGCCGGCACCTACAGCAACCTGTTCAACGGCCTGGAGGCCGGGACGGCGCCGGACGTCAGCCAGATCGAGTACGACTCCCTGTCGAGCTTCCGGCTCCAGGACGGGCTGCAGGACATCAGCGCCTGCGAGGGCGTCGAGGACGCCTCCGGCGACTTCGTCGACTGGACGTGGTCGCAGGTGCAGCTGGGTGACGAGGGCGTCTACGCGATCCCGCAGGACACCGGCCCGATGGCGCTCTTCTACCGCGAGGACCTCTTCCAGCAGGCCGGCATCACCGAGCCGCCGGCCACCTGGGAGGAGTACTACCAGGCCGCCCAGCAGCTCAAGCAGGCCACCGGCGCCTACATCACCCACTTCCCGCAGGGCGACGCGAACTGGTTCACCGGCCTGCTGTGGCAGCGCGGCGCGAGCCTCTTCGAGCTCGACGGCGACCAGGTGCAGGTCAACGTCGACAGCCCGGAGGCGCAGGAGGTGGCGGACTACTGGCAGCGGATGATCGACGAGGACCTCGTCGCCACCAACCTGCAGGGCTTCTCGCCCGACCTCTACGCCGCGTGGAACTCCGGCCAGGTGGCCAGCTGGCCGTCCGCGGCCTGGGGCTACTCGACCATCCGGGACAACGCGGCCAACACCGCCGGGCTGTGGCGGGTCGCCCCCATGCCGCAGTGGAGCGAGGGTGACCAGGCCGCGGGCAACTGGGGCGGGTCGACCACGGCCGTCCTCTCCGGCACCGAGCACCCCGCCGAGGCGGCGCGCTTCGCGCTGTGGCTGAACACCGACCCCGAGGCGCTGGCCATGGCCAACGAGCTCGGTGGTCTCTTCCCGGCCGCCAACGCCGGCTCGGAGCTGCCCGCCCTGCAGGAGGGCGTCGACTTCTACGGCGGCCAGGAGATCTTCTCGATCTTCACCGAGGCCTCGGGTCAGGTCGACACCGACTTCACCTGGGGCCCGACCATGACCGACACCTACACGGCCATGAGCGACGGCTTCACCGCCGCCCTCAACGGCCAGGGCACGCTCTCGGACGCGCTGACCGACGCCCAGGCCGCGTCGGTGGAGTCGCTGGAGAGCCAGGGCGTCCAGGTCGCGGACTGACCTCGCACCGGTCATGACCGTCGTCGCTCCACCGGCCAGCTCGTCCTCCCCTGCCGCCGCACCGCGGCGGCAGGGGAGGACGGCGGTCCGGTCCCGGGCCTGGATCTGGTTCACCCTGCCGTTCCTGGTCCCGTTCGTCCTCTTCTACCTGCTGCCCATCGGCTACGCGATCGGTCAGAGCCTGACCAAGACCGAGCGCACCGGCGGGATCTTCGGCGAGACGACCACCACCTTCGCCGGCCTGGAGCAGTACTCCCGGGTGGTCACCGACCCGGCCTTCCTCGAGGGGGTCGGGCGTGTCCTGCTCTTCGGCGTCGTGCAGGTGCCGATCATGCTGGGGTTCGCCCTGCTGCTCGCCCTGCTGCTGGACTCGGCGGTGGCCCGGCTCAAGCGCACGTTCCGGATCGCCTTCTTCCTGCCCTACGGCATCCCCGGGGTCATCGCGGCGCTGATGTGGGCGTTCCTCTACAGCCCGCAGCTGAGCCCCATCGTGGGTCTGCTGGAGGACGTCGGGCTCGAGGTCGACTTCCTCGGCTCGGGCACCATCCTGTGGTCGATCGCCAACGTCGTGACCTGGACCTACACCGGGTACAACATGCTGATCATCTTCGCGGCGATGCAAGCGATCCCGCAGTCGGTCTACGAGGCCGCCAAGGTCGACGGCGCCGGCGGCATCCGCACCGCGTGGTCGATCAAGATCCCGCTCGTCCTGCCCGCGCTGGTCCTCACCGGGGTGTTCTCGATCATCGGCACGCTGCAGCTGTTCACCGAGCCGGTCGTGTTCCGGGCGATCTCGACCAACGTGACGTCGAGCTACACGCCGAACCTGCTCGCCTACACGACGGCGAGTGCGAACAACTACCCGCTGGCCGCTGCCATGTCGGTGGTCCTGGCCGTCGCGACCTTCATCCTCTCCTTCGCGTTCCTGCGGGCGACCTCGAGGCGGTCGGGACTGTGAGCACCGCGACGCCCGTCCAGGGCGGGGAGCAGAGCGCCAACCCGCCGCGGTCGCGGCTGGCGCGCCGGGGGGCCACCCGCGAGTCCCCGGTCTCGGTGACCGCGGCGATGCTCGTCCTGGTCGCCGCGGCCGTGTACTTCCTGCTGCCGGTCTACTGGCTGGTCGTCAACTCGACCAAGTCCCAGCCGGACCTGATCAACAGCAACGGCTTCTGGTTCGCCGACTGGAACCTCGGGGCCAACCTGGCGGCGCTCTTCGCCCGCGAGGACGGCATCTTCCTGCGCTGGGCGCTCAACAGCCTCCTGTACGCGGGGCTCGGCGCGGCGGTGGGCACGCTGCTGGCGGCGATGGCCGGCTACGCCATGGCCAAGTACGAGTTCCGCGGCCGGGAGTTGCTGTTCTCGATCGTCCTCGGCGGGGTGCTGGTGCCGGCGACCGCACTCGCACTGCCGCTGTTCCTCCTGTTCGCGCGGGTGGACCTCACCAACACCTTCTGGGCGGTGTTCCTCCCGAGCATCGTCAGCCCGTTCGGGGTGTACCTGTCGCGCATCTTCGCGGCCGCATCAGTCCCCGACGAGCTGATCGACGCCGCCCGGCTCGACGGTGCGAGCGAGTGGCGGATCTTCGCCACCATCGCCGCCCGGCTGATGAGCCCGGCGCTGGTGACGATCTTCCTGTTCCAGTTCGTCGTCATCTGGAACAACTTCCTGCTGCCGCTGATCATGCTGCGCAACAACGACCTCTGGCCGATCACCTTCGGCCTGTTCTCCTGGCAGTCCCAGGTGTCGCGCGACCCGCAGCTGCAGATCCTCACCGTCGTCGGCTCGCTGGTCTCGGTGGTCCCGCTGATCATCACCTTCCTGGTCCTGCAGCGGTACTGGCGGGCAGGGCTGTCGGCGGGGTCGGACCGGTGAGCCGCTGGCCCACCGACTCCATCTCCTTCGGCGGGGACTACAACCCCGAGCAGTGGCCGCGTGAGGTGTGGGTCGAGGACGTCGCCCTCATGCGGGAGGCCGGTGTCGACCTGGTCACCGTCGGGGTGTTCAGCTGGGCCCTGCTCGAGCCCGAGCCGGGGCGCTTCGAGACCGGCTGGCTCGACGAGGTCGTGGACCTGCTGCACGAGGGCGGCATCCGGGTCGACCTGGCCACCGCGACGGCGTCGGCGCCGCCGTGGCTGGCGCGGCTGCACCCGGAGGTGCTGCCCGTCGCCGAGGACGGCACCCGCTTCGCCATCGGCGGGCGGCAGACCTGGTGCCCGTCCTCGCCGGTGTTCCGGGAGCGCTCGCTGGCGCTGGTCGAGCACCTGGCCCGGCACTACGCCGGGCACCCGGCGCTGGCCATGTGGCACGTCAACAACGAGCTCGGCTGCCACAACGTGCACTGCTACTGCGACGTGTCGGCCGAGGCGTTCCGCAGGTGGCTGCAGCGCCGCTACGGCGCCGGCACCGACGGGCTGGCGGCGCTCAACGAGGCCTGGGGCACCGCGTTCTGGAGCCAGCGCTACGGCGACTGGGCCGAGATCGGCGTGCCGCGGCGGACGACGGCCACCGGCAACCCCACGCAGCGGCTGGACTACCTGCGCTTCTCCTCCGACGAGCTGCTCGACCAGTACCTCGCCGAGGCCGAGGTGCTGCGCCGGATCACCCCGGACGTCCCGGTCACGACCAACTTCATGGTCACCAGCCACCAGTGGGCCATGGACTACGGCGTCTGGGCGCCCACCCAGGACGTGGTCTCCAACGACCACTACCTCGACCACCGGCTGCCCGACCCGCACGCCGAGATGTCCTTCTGCGCCGACCTCACCCGCGGCCTGGCCGGGGGCGGGCGCTGGCTGCTGATGGAGCACTCGACCTCCGCGGTCAACTGGCAGCCGGTCAACGTCGCCAAGCGGCCCGGGGAGGCGGTCCGCGACAGCCTCGTGCACGTCGCCCGCGGCGCCGAGGGCATCTGCTTCTTCCAGTGGCGGGCCAGCCGGGCCGGCGCGGAGAAGCACCACTCGGGCCTGCTGCCGCACGCCGGCACCGAGTCGCGCACCTGGCGGGAGGTCACGGAGCTCGGCCGCGCGCTGCGCAGCCTCGACGAGGTCCGCGGGACGCGGGTGCAGGCCGACGTGGCGCAGGTGTTCGACCACCAGGCGTGGTGGGCGAACGACGCGCCCTCCCGGCCCACCGAGCTGCTGCGCTACCTCGACGCCGGCCGCGCGGTGCACCGCGTGCTGCGCGCGGCCGGGGTCACCAGCGACGTCGTCCCCGTGGCCGCCGACGACCTGGCCGAGCGGCTGGCCGCCCACCGCGTCGTGGTCGTCCCGACCCTGCACCTGTGCACCGACGCCACCGCCGAGGCGATCGCCGCCGCGGGCGCCGCGGGAGCCCACGTCGTCGTCACGTGCTCGTCGGGCGTCGTCGACGAGCACGAGCACGTCCGCCTCGGCGGCTACCCGGGCGCCTTCCGCGACCTGCTCGGGGTGCGGATGACCGAGGTGCTGCCCCTGCTGCCCGGTGAGGTGCTCGAGCTCGAGCACGGCTGGCGCGGGACGGTCTGGTCCGAGGAGGGCACGGTCGGCGACGACGTCGAGGTCGTCGCCCGGGTGCTCGCCGGGCCGGTGCCCGGCCAGCCCGCGGTGACCCGTCGCCCGCTGCCCGGCGGGGGCGTCGCCTGGTACGTCGCCACCCAGCTCGACGACGCCTCCTGGGACGCGCTGCTGCGCCGGGTGCTCGAGGAGGCCGGCGTCGGGCCGGTCGCCGCCGTGCCGCCGGGCGTGGAGGTGGTCCGCCGGGTGTCCGACGACGGCGCGCGCTCCTACCTGTTCTGCCTCGACCACACCGGCCGGGAGCAGCGCGTCCCGGCACGCGGGACCGAGCTGCTCACCGGCCGGGAGGTCGACGGCGAGGTGGTCGTGCCGGCGCGGGGAGCCGCCGTGGTCCGCGAGGACGCCTGACCCGCCACCCGGCGGAGGACCGCGGGGCTGTCGGCGGCGCGTGACACCATGCCGGGGTGACCGCCGCACCGCCCCCGCCGACCTCCCGCCTGCGGGTCGTCGTCGGCGAGGAGGAGCTGCTGCGCTCGCGCGCGGTGGCCGCGGTGCGGGCCGCCGTCCTCGAGCGGCACCCGCAGGCGGAGCTGCACGAGCTGACCGCCCTCGGCCTCCCGGTCGGGCAGCTGGCCGACGTGCTCGCCCCCTCGCTGTTCGGCGAGCACCGCCTCGTCGTCGTCAGCGGGGTGCACGAGGCGGCGAGCGCGCTGGTCGACGCGCTGACCGGCTACTGCACGGACCCCGACCCCGACCTCACGCTCGTGGTCGTGCACCACGGCGGCAAGCGCAACGAGGCGCTGCTCAAGGCCCTGAGCGCCGCCGGCGCGGCCGTCGACGAGTGCGCCAAGATCTCCTCACCCGGCGACCGGGCGGCGTTCGTGCGCAACGAGGTGCGCGGAGCCGGCGGGCGGATCACCCCGGACGCGGTCACCGCGCTGGTCGACGCCGTCGGTGGCGACCTGCGGGCCCTCTCCTCGGCGGCCACGCAGCTGGTCGCCGACGTCGGCGGCGCGATCGACGCCGACGCGGTCGCCCGTTTCCACCGCGGTCAGGCCGAGGTCAGCGGCTTCACCGTCGCCGAGCGGGTGCTGGTGGGGGACCGGCAGGGGTCCATCGAGACGCTGCGGTGGGCGCTTGAGCGTGGCGTCGCGCACGTGCTCGTCGCCGACGCGATCGCCGACGGCATCCGCACCGCGGCCAGGGTCACCTCGCTGAACACGTCGAACACCGGCGAGCTCGCGAGGGCGCTCAAGCTGCCGCCGTGGAAGGTGAAGAAGGCGCAGTCCCAGGCGCGGGGCTGGAGCATCGAGGGCCTCCAGCAGGCGATCGGCGTGGCCGCCGAGCTCAACGCCGACGTCAAGGGCGTGGCGGCCAGCGCCGACTACGCGCTCGAGCGTGCGATCCGCCGCATCGTCGACATCCGCGCCACCACCGGCCGCGACTCCCGCGCCCGCGCCCGGTACTGAGCCGGAGAGAGCGACGGGCCCCCGTCCTCCGGCGAGGAGGACGGGGGCCCGGGAGCGCGGCGACGCAGCTCAGAGGCTGGTCAGCTGCTTGGCCATGCCCGACTTGCGGTTGGCGGCCTGGTTCTTGTGGATGATGCCCTTGCTGGCGGCCTTGTCGAGGGCCTTGCTGGCCCGCTGCAGGGCGGTGGTCGCGGCGTCGGTGTCGCCGGAGGCAGCGGCCTCGCGGAAGCGGCGGACGGCCGTCTTCAGGGCGGACTTGACGGCGACGTTGCGCTGCCGCGCCTTCTCGTTCGTCTTGTTCCGCTTGATCTGGGACTTGATGTTCGCCACGCGTGAGCCTCGGTGTCTCGCAGGAAGGGTGCAGGTCTGTCGGTACGTCCGGACGGCAGGCGTCAGCGGACCGGCCTGCCAGGTTACCAGCGTCCCGGGGGCCGTCCCACCCCGGCCGCAGGTGTGCCCCGGCACGGTGCTCCGCACCGTCGCGCCCGGCCGTGGGACGATGGCGGCACTGTGACGACTCCCGCTGCCACCGATCCCGCCCGGATCCGGAACTTCTGCATCATCGCCCACATCGACCACGGCAAGTCGACGCTGGCCGACCGGATGCTCGAGGTCACCGGGATCATCGAGGCACGGCAGATGCGCGCCCAGTACCTCGACCGCATGGACATCGAGCGTGAGCGGGGCATCACCATCAAGGCGCAGAACGTTCGCCTGCCCTGGACGGTCGGCGGCGACGAGTACGTCCTCGACATGATCGACACCCCGGGCCACGTCGACTTCACCTACGAGGTGTCCCGGTCGCTGGCCGCCTGCGAGGGCGCGGTCCTGCTGGTCGACGCCGCGCAGGGCATCGAGGCGCAGACCCTGGCCAACCTCTACCTGGCCCTGGAGAACGACCTCACGATCATCCCGGTCCTCAACAAGATCGACCTGCCGGCCGCCCAGCCGGAGAAGTACGCCGCCGAGATCGCGCACATCATCGGCTGCGACCCCGACGACGTCCTGCGGGTCAGCGGCAAGACCGGCGAGGGCGTGCCCGAGCTGCTCGACGCGATCGTCGCCCAGATCCCGCCGCCCGAGGGCGACGCCGACGCCCCGGCCCGCGCGATGATCTTCGACAGCGTCTACGACATCTACCGCGGCGTCATCACCTACGTCCGGGTGGTCGACGGGCGGATCGCCAGCCGCGAGCGGATCAAGATGATGTCGACCGGCGCCACCCACGAGCTGCTCGAGATCGGCGTCATCTCACCGGAGCCCAAGCCGGTCGACGGCCTCGGCGTCGGGGAGGTCGGCTACTTCATCACCGGGGTGAAGGACGTCCGCCAGTCCCGCGTCGGCGACACCGTCACGCTGCAGCACCGCCCGGCCGCCGAGCCGATCGGCGGGTACAGCGACCCCCGGCCGATGGTCTACTCCGGCCTCTACCCGATCGACGGCAGCGAGTACCCGCTGCTGCGCGAGGCGCTGGACAAGCTGCTGCTCAACGACGCCGCGCTCACCTACGAGCCGGAGACCTCCGCGGCGCTGGGCTTCGGGTTCCGCGTCGGGTTCCTCGGCCTGCTGCACCTGGAGATCGTCCGCGAGCGCCTCGAGCGCGAGGCCGGCATCAGCCTCATCTCCACCGCGCCCAACGTCGTCTACCGCGTGGTCATGGAGGACGGCACCGAGCACACGGTGACCAACCCCAGCGACTGGCCCGAGGGCAAGATCGACACGGTCTTCGAGCC
This sequence comes from Geodermatophilus sp. SYSU D00710, assembly GCF_054050195.1. Taxonomy (NCBI): domain Bacteria; kingdom Bacillati; phylum Actinomycetota; class Actinomycetes; order Geodermatophilales; family Geodermatophilaceae; genus Geodermatophilus; species Geodermatophilus sp. SYSU D00710. The sequence continues at coordinate 11,239 of NZ_JBJGYX010000022.1, read as the reverse complement.
GGTCGTCAACGCCACGATCATCGCGCCCAGCGACTACACCGGCACCATCATGGAGCTCTGCCAGGGCCGGCGCGGCCAGCTCGGCGGCATGGACTACCTGAGCGAGTCCCGCGTCGAGCTGCGCTACACGCTGCCCCTCGGCGAGATCATCTTCGACTTCTTCGACGCGCTGAAGTCGCGCACCCGCGGCTACGCGTCGCTGGACTACGCCGAGGCCGGTGAGCAGGAGTCGGCGCTGGTCAAGGTGGACATCCTGCTGCAGGGCGAGGCCGTCGACGCGTTCAGCGCGATCGTGCACAAGGACAAGGCGTACAGCTACGGCGTGATGATGGCCGGCAAGCTGCGCGAGCTCATCCCGCGGCAGCAGTTCGAGGTGCCGATCCAGGCCGCCGTCGGCTCGCGGGTGATCGCCCGCGAGACCGTGCGCGCCATCCGCAAGGACGTCCTGGCCAAGTGCTACGGCGGTGACATCACCCGCAAGCGCAAGCTGCTGGAGAAGCAGAAGGAGGGCAAGAAGCGGATGAAGATGGTCGGCCGGGTCGAGGTCCCCCAAGAGGCCTTCGTCGCCGCGCTGTCCACCAGCGAGCCCTCTTCCGCCAGGAAGTGACCGCGCGGCTGCTGGCCGTCTGCGTGTCCGGCCCCGACCTGCTGCCCCTGCCCGGGCGCCGGCCCGACCGCAGCGGCATCGACAAGCGGCCGGTCGACGGCCGGGTCGCCGTCGGGGCGCTCGGCCTCGCCGGCGACGTCCAGGCCAACCGCAAGCACCACGGCGGCGAGGGGCAGGCGGTCTACGCCTTCGCCCAGGAGGACGCCGACGTCTGGGCCGCCGAGCTCGACCGCGACCTGCCGCCGGGCCGGTTCGGGGAGAACCTGCGGACGGCGGGGATCGACCTCACCGGCGCCGAGATCGGCGAGCGCTGGCGGGTGGGAACGGCGCTGGTCGAGGTGACCGCGCCGCGGACCCCGTGCGCCACCTTCGCCCGCTTCTGGGACGTCCCCGACCTGATCAAGCGGTTCACCGCGCGCGGCGCCACCGGTGCCTACCTGCGGGTGCTGGAGACCGGCGACCTCGGGGCGGGCGACGAGGTCACCGTCGTCGAGCGCCCCGGCCACGGCGTCACCACCGGCCTGGCGTTCCGCGCGCTGACCACCCAGCCGTACCGGATCGCCCAGCTCGAGCCGGCGCTGGCCGCCTTCCCGGTGAAGGCGCAGGCCAAGCTCGCCGGACGCATCGCCCGCGCCCGCGTCCGCGCGGAGAGCGCACCCGGCGCTCAGTGCAGCCAGGGCGCGTAGGACAGCCCCACCACGAGTCCCTCGGCGCTCTGCAGCCGGGCCACGGTCTGCCCCCACGGCTCCGTGCGCGCCCCGTGCAGCAGCTCGACGCCCCGGCCCTCCAGCTCGGCCGCGCCGGCGGCCACCGCGTCGATGCCGGCGAGCTCGAACTCGACGCTCGCCTGCGGCACCGGCCGCCCGGCCGGCCAGTCAGGGGTGCCGAAGCAGGCCTGCGCGGCCTCGCGCAGCGGCCAGACGCCGAAGTGCCTGCTGCCCTCGATGCGCTCGCTGGCGAAGTAGTCGCCGTCCAGCCGTTCCAGGGGCAGGCCGAGGGCGTCGACGTAGAGCGAGCGGCTCCCCACCGGGTCCGGGGCGATCACGCTGACGCTGGCGATGAACAGGATCTCCATGCGCACACCCTGCCCCCGGCCGCCGACAGGACCGGACGCTCCCGCTGGCGCGGCTCCCGGCGCGCTACCGTGCCCGCGCCGGGCCCGCCGGCACGGACGGGGAGGGACGTCGATGCCGCTGCAGCGCACCGCCGCACTGGCCGCCGGGCTGGTGGTCGCGCTGGCCGGCTGCGGGGGAGGGGAGCCCGAGGAGTCCGCCGGCGAGCTGCTGACCCGGGCGAAGACGACGCTCGACGAGACCAGCAGCCTGCACTTCGTGCTCACCAGCGAGGGCGCCCCGACCACCGGCACCGCGCTCACCGGCGGGGAGGGCGACGTGCTGCGCCCGGCGTCGTTCGAGGGCACCCTGCAGGTCCTCGCGGCGGGGGCGTCGCTCGACCTCGCCGTCGTCTCGGTCGACGGCACCGTCTACGCGCAGCTGCCCTTCACCAGCGGGTTCAGCGTCGTCGACCCCGCGCAGTTCGGCTTCGGCGACCCCGGCGCGCTGCTCGACCCCGACACCGGCATCTCGCAGCTGCTGGCCGAGGCCGACGCCGCCGAGCTGGGGGAGGAGCGGCGGGTCGACGGCGAGGTGGTGCGCGAGGTGACCGCCCAGCTGCCCGGGGACCTGGTCGAGCAGGTGCTCACCAGCGCCGACCCCGCCCAGCCGGTGGACGCCCGCTTCTCGGTGGCCACCGACAGCGGCCAGCTGCGCCGTGCCGAGCTCACCGGCCCCTTCTACGCCGCCGACCAGGACGCCACCTTCACCATCGAGCTCTCCGACTTCGGCGCCGATGTCGAGATCACCGCACCACCTGCCGGCTGACCCGGCGACCCGCGCCGTGCCGGGGCTGCCGCTGGTCGCCCTGGCGACGCTGGCGGTGCTGGTCACCGCGGCCGACACCTACGTCGTCGTCCTGGCCCTGCCCGACATCCTCACCGGGGTCGGCGTCGGCATCGACGAGCTGCAACGGGCGACACCGATCATCGGCGGCTTCCTGCTCGGCTACACCGCCACGCTGCCGCTGCTGGGCCGGCTGGCCGACCTGCGCGGGCGGGTGCCGGTCCTGGCCGGCTGCCTGCTGCTGTTCGCCCTCGGCTCGCTGCTGACCGCGACGGCGGCCGGGCTGGGCCCCGCCGTCGCCGGCCGCGGCCTGCAGGGGGTGGGCGCCGGCGGGCTGGTGCCCGCCACGTTGGCGCTGGTCGCCGACCGCTGGCCGCCCGAGCGCCGCGCGGTGCCGCTGGGCGTCGTCGGCGCGGTGCAGGAGGCCGGTGCGGTGCTCGGACCGCTGGTCGGCGCCGCGGTGCTCGCCGTCGCCGACTGGCGCGCGGTGTTCTGGCTGAACCTGCTGCTCGGGCTGGCCCTCGCCGCCGGGGTGGTGGTCACCGGCGGGCGGCGGGCGGACCCGCTGGGGCTCCTGCTGCTCGCGGTCACCGGCGCCGCGGCGGGCCTGCAGCTGGCCGAGCCGCCCGCGCTGGCCGAGGACGTCACGCTCGGCCTGGCCTGGGTGCCGCTGCTCGACGGCGTCCCGCCCGCGACGCCGCTGGTGCTCGCCGCCGTCGTCGCGGGGGCGGCGCTGGTCGCCCGCAGCCTCACCGCTCCCGACGGCGCGGTGCTGCCGCTGCGCGGGGTGCCGCGGCTGCTGCGCGAGGTCGACGTCGCCGGCTCGCTGCTCGTGGTGGTGGCGCTCGGGGCGCTGGTGTGGGCCTTCGCCGCGGCCGACCCGGCCACCGAGGTCGTCGCGCACGGCCCGGTGCTGCTGCCGGTCGCCGCGGCCGCCGCGGTCGCGTTCTGGCTGCACGAGCGGCGCACGCCCGACCCGGTGCTGCCGCTGGCCGAGCTGCGCCCGGCCGGGGCGTGGGGCGCCCTGCTGGTCAACCTGCTCGTCGGCGTCGCACTGGTGGCTGCACTGGTCGACGTCCCGCTGTTCGCCCGGGCGACGACGACCCCCGGCGACCAGCTCGGCGCGGCGCTGGTGCTGCTGCGGCTGCTCGTCGCCGTCCCGGTCGGTGCGGTGGCCGGCGGGTGGCTGTGCCGCCGGGTGGCCCCCCGGCTGGTCGCGGCCGCCGGCACGGCGCTGGCCGGGCTGGCGCTGTGGGCGATGACCGGCTGGGGCGAGACCTCGCTGGACGAGTGGCCCTCCACCGTCGTGCTGCTCGCCGTGGGCCTGGGCTTCGGCCTGGCGATCGCGCCGGTCAACGCGGTGCTCCTGGCGGTGACCGGCGCGGCGGTGCACGGCAGCGCCAGCGCGCTCGCCGTCGTCGCCCGCACCGTCGGCATGCTCGTCGGGCTCTCGCTGCTGACCGCCGTGGCGCTGCGCCGGTTCACCGCCGAGGTCGAGGCCATCGGCTCGCCGCTGACCCTCTGCCCGGCGACCCCGGCCGACTGCCCGGCGTACGAGGCGGCCACCGACGCCGCCGTGCTCACCCAGCTGCACACCGTGTTCGCCGGCGCCGCCGTGGCGGCCGGGCTGGCCGCGGTGGCGGCGCTGGTGCTGCTGCGGGAGGACCGCGCCGCGCGCTGACCGATACCCCCGGGTCGGCGTCTGCTCTACCGTGCGCGGGGGAGGGACGCCGGTGGACGACACGCAGCAGCTGCGGATCGGCCTGCTGGGCCCGGTGACCGCCTCGTCCGCCGGGGTCCCCCTCGACCTGGGCGGTCCCCGCCAGCGCGCCGTCCTGGTGGTCCTCGTCCTGGCCCGCGGCGAGGTGGTGCCGGTCGGCAGCCTGGTGCAGGCGGTCTGGGGCGACGACCCGCCGGAGGACGGCGTCGGCGCGCTGCAGGCCTACGTCTCGCACCTGCGCCGCCGGCTGCAGCCCGGCAGCGCAGCCCGGACCCGCTCGGCGGTCATCGTCCGCGAGGGCCGCGGCTACGCCGTCCGCCTGCCGCCCGACGCGGTCGACGCGTGGCGCTTCGAGGTGCTGGTGCAGCAGGCCGGCGCCACGGAGGACCCGGTGGCCGCGGTCGCGCTGCTGGACCAGGCGCTGGCGCTGTGGCGCGGGCCGGCGCTGGCGGAGTACGCCGACGAGCCGTGGGCGGAGGCCGCGACCGGCCGGCTCGCGGAGCTGCGCGCCGTGGCCCGGGAGCGGCGGGCCGACGCCCGGCTGCGGTGCGGCGAGGCCGCGCTGCTCGTCCCCGACCTCGAGGCGATGGTCGCCGAGGAGCCGCTGCGCGAGGAGCGCTGGCGACTGCTGGCGCTGGCGCTGTACCGCGCCCACCGGCAGGCCGACGCGCTGGCCGCCCTCCGCCGGGCCCGGACCGCGCTCGCCGAGGAGCTCGGCGTCGACCCCGGCCCGGCCCTGCGCGAGCTCGAGCAGCAGGTGCTCGCCCAGGCGCCCACCCTGCACGGCCCGCCGGCGCCGGCCGGCCGCCGGCCGGCCCCGCCCGCCGCGCACGTCTCCGTGCCCGCCTCCGCGGCCGGCGCCGGCGACGAGCTGCTCGACCGCGACCGCGAGGTCGCCGCCGTGCACGCCGCCCTGGACCACCTCACCGCCGGGGAGCACGGCGTGCTGCTGGTCGAGGGGCCGGCCGGCATCGGCAAGTCGCGGCTGCTGGCCGAGACCCGCCGGCTGGCGGCGGAGCGGTCGGTGCGGGTCCTCGCCGCCCGCGGCAGCCAGCTGGAGCGGTCCTTCGGGTTCGGCATCGCCCGGCAGCTGTTCGAGCCCCTGCTCGCCGGCGAGCGGGGCGAGGCGCTGCTGTCGGGCGCGGCGGCCAGCGCCCGCGGGGTCTTCGACCTGGCGCCCGCCGAACTCGCCGACGGCTCCTTCGCCGCCTTGCACGGGCTGTACTGGCTGGTGGTCGACCTGACCGCCGAGGGACCCCTCGTCCTCGCCGTCGACGACCTGCAGTGGTCCGACGGCGCCTCGCTGCGCTTCCTCGCCTACCTCGTCCGCCGGCTGGAGTCGCTGCCCGTGCTGGTGGTGGCCACGGTCCGCACGGGGGAGGCCGACGACGACGAGGCGCTGGTCGGCGAGCTGGCCCTCGACCCGGCCGCCGTCGTCCTCCGGCCGGCGCCGCTGTCGCTGGCGGCCACCGAGCGCATGGTGGGCCGCCGGCTCGGCGAGCCGGTCTCCCCGCTGTTCGCCCAGGCGTGCCACCGGACGACCTCGGGGATCCCCCTGCTGCTGCGCCAGCTGCTGCGCGGGCTGGAGGCCGACCGGGTCCGGCCGGACGCGGCGCACGCCGACACCGTCGTCGCCGTCGGCTCGCGGGCGGTGTCGAGCATGGTGCTGGTGCGGCTGCGGCGGATGCCGCCGGAGGTGGCCGACGTCGCCCGCGCCGCCGCGGTGCTCGGCGACGGCGCCTCGCTGCCGGCCGTCGCCGCACTGGCCGGCTGCGGCGAGGCCACGGCGGCGGCCGCGCTCGCCGCGCTGGCCCGCGCCGAGGTGGTGCGCGACGAGCAGCCGGTCGCGTTCGTCCACCCGCTGGTCCGCGAGGCGATCCACCGCGACCTGCCGGCGGCCGAGCGGGCGCTGCACCACGAGCGGGCCGCCGCGCTGCTGCGGGCGGCCGGCGCCAGCGACGAGCAGGTCGCCGCCCACCTGCTGCTGGCCCCGCGGCGGCACGACGACGCCACCGTGGCGGTGCTGCAGCGGGCCGCGCGGACGGCCGCCGAGCGCGGCGCCTCCGACAGCGCCGTCACCCACCTGCGGCGGGCGCTGGACGAGCCACCCTCCGACGCCCGGCGCCGCGACGTGCTCACCGACCTCGGCCTGCTCGAGGCGCTGCTCGACGGCGCGGCCGGCGTCGGGCACCTGCTGGAGGCCCACGCGCTGCACGAGGACCCCCGGGCGCGCGCCGACATCGCCACCGCGGTGGCCCGCACCCTCGTCTTCGCCGGCGAGCGCGGAACGGCCACCGCCTTCGCCCGGGAGGCGGCGAGCGTGCTCCCCGACGAGCTCGCCGACCACCGCCAGGCGTTGCAGGCCATCGAGATGACCAGCGGCTACATGCACGCCCTCGACCCGTCGGTCTGGCGGCGGGACGTGCCCGACCCCAGCGGCGAGGGCCACGGCGCGCAGATGCTCGCGGCCGCGCTGGCCTACGACGTCACCATCCAGGGCACCGACCGCGCCCGCGCGGTGCGGCTGGCCCGCGCCGCTCTCGCCGGCGACCGGCTGTGGGAGGTCGACAGCGGCCTGTTCTGGGTGGTGGCCGCGATCATCCGGATGCTGGCCGACGACGACGTCGGCGACTTCTGGGACCGCGCCCGGGCGCACGCGCACGCCCGGGGATCGCTGTTCGCCGCCATGTCCACCAACATCTGGCAGGGCTTCTGGCACGGCCGGCGGGGCGAGTTCGACGAGGCGGAGTCCTGCCTCACCGAGGCGCTCGAGCAGGTCGCCATGTGGGGCGGCGCCGGGGTGGGCGCGCCCTTCGCCGCCGCCTTCCGCATCGGCGTCCGGCTGGACCGGGGCGACGTCGCCGGGGCCCGCGCCGCCGCGGACGTCGCCGCGGCGGTCCCGGCCGCCGGCGACGGCGACCGGCTGCTGCGGCTGGCCGGGGCCCGGCTGCTCGTGGCCGAGGGCCGCTGCGCCGAGGCGCTGGACGCGCTGGCCGCGATCCCCGCGCCGGTCCCCATCCCGAACCCGGTGTGGAACCCGTGGCGCGGGATCACCGCGGCGGCGCTGGCCGGCCTCGGCCGCACCGGCGAGGCGGCCGACCTCCTCGAGACCGAGGCCGACCTCCTGCGCCGGTGGGGCGCGCCGAGCGCGCTGGGCCCGGCGCTGGTCCGGCTCGGCCGCCTCCGCGGGGACGCCGAGGTCGACCTCCTCCGCGAGGGCGTCGCGCTGCTGGAGGGCACCACCGCGGCCGTGGAGCTGGCCCGCGCCCGCTGCGCCCTGGGCGGCGTCGCGCGGCTGCCCGACCGGGAGGCGGTCCCGTTGCTGCGCGACGCGCTGCGGGCCGCGCGCGAGCACGGCGCCGCGGCGCTGGCCGAGGAGGCGTGCGCGGCGCTGCGGGCCCGCGGCTGCACCGACGACCCGGCCCGGGACGCCGTCCGCCGGCCCTCGCCGACCGAGCGCCGGATCCTGCAGCTGGCCGGGGACGGGTACGGGACGCGCGAGGTGGCGCAGCGGCTGTTCCTGACCCCGGGCACCGTGCGCGCCGTGCTCGAGTCGGCGGCCACCGACGGCGGTCTCAGGTTCTCCTCAAGTGCCGACCGGCAGCGTGTGGGGACACCGACGGGAGGACCGCCGTGACCCAGCACCAGGTGACGACGACCCCGCGCTCCCGCGCGGACCTGTTCCGCGGCCTGTGCGGCGGCGCCGTCCACCTGCCGGGCGACCCCTCCTACGACCTGGCCCGCGCCGCGTGGAACGTGCAGGTCGACGACCGGCCGGCCGCCGTGGTCTACCCGGCCTTCCCCGACGAGGTCGCCGACGTGCTGTGCGCCGCGGCCGCCGCCGGCCTGTCGGTGGCCCCGCAGGGCACCGGGCACGGGGCGCCGCCGCTGGAGGGCCGGCTCGCCGACGCCGTGCTGCTGCGCACCTCGGCCATGCGCGAGCTCGACGTCGATCCCGTCCGGCGGACCGCCCGGGCCGGCGCGGGCGTGCTGTGGGGCGACCTGACCGAGGTGGCCGGCCGGTACGGGCTGGCCGCGCGGCACCCGTCGTCGCCGGACGTCGGCGTCGTCGGGTACTCCCTGGGCGGTGGCATCGGCTGGTACGCCCGCCGGCTGGGCCTGCAGTGCAACGCGGTGACCGCGGTGGAGCTCGTGCTGGCCGACGGCAGCGCCGTCCGGGCCACCGCCGACCGGGAGGCGGACCTGTTCTGGGCGCTGCGCGGCGGCGCCGCGCCGCTCGGGGTGGTCACCGCCCTGGAGTTCGACCTGTTCCCGCTCGACACCGTCGTGGCCGGCTTCCTCGCGTGGGACGCGGCCGCCGTCGAGGAGGTCCTGCCCGGCTGGGTGGCCTGGTGCGCGACCGCGCCGGAGGAGGCCACCACGGCGTTCCGGCTGCTCGAGGTGCCGACCGCCCCCGAGATCCCGGCCGAGCTGCGCGGCCGCCGGCTGGCCATGGTCGACGGCGCGGTGCTCGGCGACGACGCCACCGCCGCGGACGTGCTCGCCCCGCTGCGCGCGCTCCGCCCGGAGATCGACACGGTCACCCGCGTCCCGGCGTCCTCCCTGGTGCGGCTGCACCTCGACCCCGAGGGGCCCACGCCGGCGTACGCGAGCAGCATGCTGGTCTCCGACCTGCCCGACGCGGCGGTCGCGGCCGTCGTCGACGCCGCGGGGCCGCGGTCGGGGAGCCGGCTGGCCGCCGCCGAGCTGCGCCAGCTCGGCGGCGCGCTCGGCCGGCCCGCGCCGGACGGCGGGGCGCTGTCGCTGCTGGAGGGCCGGTTCCTCGCCCTGGGCCTGGGCCTGGGACAGGGACCGGACGACGGCGCCGCGCACTGGGCGCAGCAGCGGGCCGACGCCGCGCAGTTCCTGTCCGCCCTCGAACCCTGGGCGACCGGCCGGCACTACCTGCCGATGCTCGACGAGCGCACCGACACCCGGAAGGTGTTCCCGCCCGGGGTGCACGCGCGGCTGTCGGCCGTCCGCCGGGCGGTCGACCCCGGCGCGCTCTTCGTCGCGGCGCACCCCGCCGCTTGAGACCGGGTCTCAGGGCCGTCCCAACTCCGCCTCAGGCGCCCGGCGCCACGGTTCCTCCCGTCAGCGACACCCGACCTGGAGGACCCCGTGACCAGCATCCTCGACGCCCCCGTCGACACCATCGTCGACGTCGACCCGGGCGTCTGCCTCGACGCGCTGCGCGACCGGCTGACCGGCTCGGTGCACGCGGCCGGCGAGCCCGGCTACGACGCGCTCGTCTCCCCGTGGAACCTCGCCGTCCCGATGGGGCCGGCCGCCGTGGTCGACGCCCGCACCGCCGAGGACGTCGCGGCCGCGGTGCGCTTCGCCGGCGAGCACGGCCTGACCGCGGGCGTGCAGGCCACCGGCCACGGCGCCGAGAGCTCGCTGGCCGGGCACCTGCTGGTCGTCACCCGCGGCCTCGACGAGTGCACCGTCCACCCCGAGGGCTGGGCCCGGGTGGGCGCCGGCGTGAAGTGGGCGCGGCTGGTCGAGGCCGCGGCGCCCTACGGCCTGGCCGGGCTCAACGGCTCGACCACCGACGTCGGCATCGTCGGCTACACCACCGGCGGCGGCGTCGGCCCGCTCGCCCGGACGTTCGGCCTGGCCGCCGACCGGGTGCGCGCCTTCGACGTCGTCACCGGCGACGGCGTGTCCCGCCGGGTCACCCCGACCGAGCACCCCGACCTGTTCGCCGCGCTGCGGGGCGGGAAGGGCGCCGTGGGCATCGTCACCGCCGCCGAGTTCGACCTGGTCCACCTGCCGACCTTCTACGGCGGCGCGGTCTACTTCGACGGCCCGGACATCCCGGCGGTGGTCGACCGGTGGCGGGACTGGGCGGACGCGCTGCCCGAGCAGGGGACGACGTCGTTCGTGGTCTTCCAGCTGCCCGAGGCGCCGGAGGTCCCGCCGCCGCTGGCCGGGAGGATGACGCTCGGCGTCCGGCTGGCCTGGACCGGCGACCCGGCCGAGGGCGAGCGGCTGCTCGACGAGATCCGCGCCGTCGCGCCGGTGCTCCTCGACGACGCCATGCTGCGGCCCTATCGCGAGATCGACCACGTGCACGCCGACCCGGTCGACCCGATGCCGGTCACCGACCCGGCGATCCTGCTGCACGACTTCCCGGCCGCGGCGGCCGAGCGGCTGCTCGCGGTGGCCGGCCCCGGCTCGGGCTCCGTGCAGGTCATGGTGGAGGTCCGGCACCTGGGCGGCGCGTACGCCCGCCCGCCGCGGTACCCGGACGCCTTCGCGCACCGGTCGGCGCGCTTCAGCGTGCTGACCGTCGGCGTGGCGCCCGACCCGGTGGCCGAGGCGACCACGCTGGCGCACGCCGCGGAGGTCTTCGCCGCGCTGGCCGACTGGGACACCGGCGGGGTGTGGCCGAACTTCGGCATCCCGCACGACGCGACGTCGGCCCGACGGTGCTACGACCCGGCGACCCTGGCCCGGCTGAGCGACGTCGTCGCCACCTACGACCCGCAGGGCGTCCTGCAGGCCGGCCACTACACGCGGGCGGGGGCCTGACCCCGACCGCCCGGGAGCCCGGGGGCCGGCGGCCTCCGGGCTCCCGCCGTGCCGGCCGCCGGTCACGGATCGGCGGCAGGTCGGACCCGCCTGTGGTGCCGGGGAGCGACGCGTGTCACAGTTCGCCGGATCCCCCGGCGCAGGAAGGAACTCTCATGGCCGCCATCACCTACGACCACGCGACGTTGACCTATCCCGGTGCCACCGCACCGTCGGTGAGCGGGCTGGACCTGGACGTCGCCGACGGGGAGTTCCTGGTCCTGGTCGGCCCCTCGGGCAGTGGCAAGTCCACCGCGCTGCGGATGCTGGCCGGGCTGGAGGAGGTGACCGAGGGCTCGATCCGGATCGGCGACCGGGACGTCACCCACCTGCCGCCCAAGGAACGCGACATCGCGATGGTGTTCCAGAACTACGCGCTGTATCCGCACATGACGGTGGCCGACAACATGGGCTTCGCGCTCAAGATCGCCGGGATGA